>CAMBCF010000018.1 GCA_945864585.1 Bordetella parapertussis
GTGGATCGCATCGAAGCGATGGGCGCGAACGCGGTGGTGGTCGGCAGCGACGGTCAGGACCTGCATTTCACCAGCCTGCGGCTGGGCGCGCAGGCGGTCCCCGCCGACCGCTACACCCGCAAGGACGCTGCGCAAGGTGAGACGCGCCCGGAAGGAGTCCGCAGGACGTATTCCGGGAAGAAGCACGGCGCATCGACAGCACGCGAGTTCATCCACCCACACTTCCCCGGAATACGGCCATGAAAAGCCATGGCCTACTTCCGGGCTACAGGCTAGTGCATTCTCGTGGTTTAATCCTTGTGCTGGCGTATCCGCGCCGGCGCATGAATAACCGGGGAGAGGGGTCATGGCAGAGATCGAATCCATCGCGTGCCTGCAGGATGAGATGACGCGCTGGCGGCGCGACATCCATGCGCATCCGGAACTCGGTTTTGAAGAGAACCGCACTGCGGCAATCGTCGCCGAAAAATTACGCAGTTTCGGCTTGGAGGTGCATTGCGGTGTCGGCAACACCGGCGTGGTGGGTGTGCTGCGCGCCGGCGACGGCAAACGCTCTGTCGGGCTGCGCGCGGATATGGACGCTTTGCCGATCCACGAGGCGAACACCTTCGCACACCGCTCGACGCACGACGGACGCATGCACGCCTGCGGGCACGACGGACATACCACCATGCTGCTGGGTGCGGCAAAGTACTTAGCGGAAACGCGCCGCTTCGACGGCGTTGTGAACTTCATATTCCAGCCGGCAGAGGAAGGCATCGGTGGCGCGCGCGCGATGATCGCGGACGGACTATTCGAGAAGTTTCCATGCGACGTCATCTTTGGGATGCACAACCGGCCCGGCCTGCCACTCGGCCAGTTCGCAGTACGCGCGGGGCCGATGATGGCGGGCGGCGCGTTCTTTGATATCCGCGTCAGCGGCAAGGGCGCACACGCGGCACGGCCCGAAGCGGGCATTGATCCGGTGCTGGTGGCTTCGCACATTACGATTGCACTGCAAAGCATCGTCTCGCGTAACGTGCGTCCGCTGGATGCGGCGGTGCTGTCGGTGACCAAAATCACCGGCGGCGACGCCTACAATGTCATTCCGCAAACCGCACAACTGGCAGGCACCGTGCGTGCCTTCACACGCGAGGTGATGACGTTAATCGAAAGCGCGATGCGGCGCGTGGTCAAGGGAACCGCCGAGGCCTACGGCGCCACCGCGGAAATCGACTTCCGTGTGATCTTTGCGCCCACGGTCAATGACGTGAAGGAAGCGGCGTTCGCCGCGGGGGTGTGTGCGGAAGTGGTCGGAGAGAACAACGTGAACCGCAATCCGAATCTGATTGCGGCGTCGGAAGACTTTTCTTTCATGCTGGAAAAAGTGCCCGGCTGTTATTTCAATATCGGCAACGGCGCAGGCGAGGGCGCCTGCGAAGTACACAACCCCGCGTACGATTTTAACGATGGCGCGCTCGCGCTGGGTGCGAGCGTGTTCGCACGCATCGTCGAGACGCGACTGGCGAAACAGGGCTGACGGCACTTGTCGGGCGGGCGCTAATACAGCTGCGCGCAGTGCTGCAGTCCTGATAGTAAGTTCAAAAACGTGGAATCAGGCACAAGCGCGGGTCAACACCAACCCCGTCATTCCGGCGCAAGCCGGAATCTAGTGTAGTGTCCCTCAAATAACTTTACAGCGCGTAGGGCGCAATCCCTATTGCGCCGCATGGCTACTTTGCAAACCGCATTCGGCGCAATGGGATTGCGCCCTACCCGGGTTGCCGGAAAGTCTGTCAAGTTATTTAATGGACAGTACACTAGTACGTAAACCCGATCCTAAGAATCAGTATTCAAAATTCAGCAATTAATTGATGGCACATCTGGGATTAATGTGGGTGATAACCCCTCACTGTCGTTCCCGCGCAGGCGGGAACCCATAACGCCATACCCTATGGCACACCGCCTGGATTCCCGCCTTCGCGGGAATGACAGGGTTGCTCTTGTGTGCTTCGTTGAACGGCTTGGTACATGCGTCAATACCGACGGAATAGTCTGATGAGCCTCGTTGACGTAGATGAGAAATGCGCGCCGCGCTTGTGCCTGGCCGAAAATTAATTTGATCCGCATTCCCCCATGAATATCACCGACCTTCCCGCGCACGAACTGTCCCGCAAGCTCCATACCCGGCAGCTTTCCTGCCGCGAGCTGATGGCGGCCACGCTGGCCCGTATTGCAGAGGTCAACCCACGTGTCAACGCCATCGTCAGCCTGCGCGATGCAGGCGAATTGCTGGCCGAGGCGGACCGCTACGACGTGAGGCTGGCATGCGGCGAGGTCATGGGTTGGATGCACGGCATTCCCCAGGCCATCAAGGACCTGTCGCTTACGGCGGGCCTGCGCACCACCATGGGCAGCCCGCTGATGCGCGACTTTGTGCCCACGGA
Organism: Bordetella parapertussis; assembly: GCA_945864585.1. GTDB lineage: Bacteria > Pseudomonadota > Gammaproteobacteria > Burkholderiales > SG8-41 > UBA5216. The sequence continues at coordinate 2,427 of CAMBCF010000018.1, forward strand.
AGACGGCCTGGTGGTGCTGCGCATGAAGGCCGCCGGCTGCATCGTCATCGGCAAAACTAATGTGCCCGAGTTTGGCCTGGGTTCGCACACCTTCAACACCGTGTTTGGGCCCACGTGCAACCCCTATGATCGGCGCAAATCCTCGGGCGGGTCGAGTGGCGGCGCTGCGGCAGCGCTGGCCAGCGGCATGGTGTGTGTGGCCAACGGCAGCGATTTCATGGGCAGCCTGCGCAACCCGGCCGCGTGGTGCAATATTTTTGGCATGCGCCCAAGCTATGGCCGCGTGCCGGCGTGGCCCGCGAGCGACGTGTGGATGGCACAGCTCAGCACCGATGGGCCGATGGCGCGGGATGTGCGTAGCCTTGCGCTGTTGCTCGAAACACAATCCGGTTTCGATGCGCGCGCGCCTTTTTCAATCGCCACGCACGCCTTATTTGCCGCGACACTGGCTGATTTTCATGCGCCGAACAAGCGTGTTGCATGGCTGGGTGATTTAAACGGCTACCTGCCGATGGAACCCGGCATACTGGATGTGTGTGAGCAAGGTCTCAAGCGTTTGGAAGACATGGGCTGTGCGGTGGAGTCGGCTACCCTGGGCTACGCACCCGAGCGCGTGTGGGATGCCTGGCTGGTGTGGCGCAAAGCCCTCGTCGCCTCACGCATCGCACCATACTTGCTGCAAGCCGGCAACCGCGAACAGATCAAACCCGAAGCGCTGTGGGAGCATGACAGCGCGCAAAGTTTGACGGGATCCGAATTTATGCGCGCCAGCGCCACCCGCAGCAGCTTTTATCAGCACCTGCTCACGTTGTTTGAAAAGTTTGATTACCTTGCGTTACCCAGCGCGCAGGTGTGGCCTTTTCCGGTAGAAGATCGCTGGCCCCGGCAAATCAACGGCAAGCCGATGGACACCTACCATCGCTGGATGGAGTCGTCGATCTACGCCACCTTTGCGGGGTTGCCCTGTATCAGCATGCCCTGTGGCTTTAACCACGCAGGCTTGCCGATGGGCGTGCAGATTCTCGGCAAGCCGCAGGATGATGCAGGGGTGCTGCAACTGGCCTATGCCTATGAACAGGTGGCGCAAGCGGTGCTGGCGGTCAAGCCTGCTTGCTGACCCTCTGCTTCAGTAAATCAAAATTCGATCGATCCATCGTGATCTCGCCGCGATTGATCTGGCGGTCGATTTCCGCAACCGCCGCATTGCCTGTTACCGCTATGCCGAGTTCCTTGCCTTTGCGCGCAACCAATCCGCTGATGTAGGCCATCTCGCTGGTGCGCCCTTTGATGTGGTCGTGTATCGGCGCGGTGCGGCCGCGGCTGACATGGCCCAGCAGCGTTTTCATCGCGGTCACCAGATTTTCCTCGCTGGTGCCCGCGAACTCGTCGGCGCGCAGTCCGAATATCGGCTCCATGCGATAGCCCAGCGCTTCGCCCACGGCTACCGACTCCTTGCCGATTTGCACCGAGAGGTCGAACATGCCCGGCAGATGCGCGGCTTCGGAATTGCCCAGTCCTAACAAACCGAAAGGCCCCATGGTCATGCTGTTGGCGATGAGCTTGGTCCACTTCGCGCTGTAGATGGTGCTGGTCACGTCGCAGCGGCCGACGTGATTCAGTAGCGATTGAATCTCTTTCACACGTTCAGTGAAAAATCCGTCCAGTTCGCCCACCGAAAACCACGTCGTCTGGTGCGCGGTATTGCGCTTGACGAATCCCGGATTAAAGATTTCCGCCGACAGTTCGACCACACAGCCGATCACGCGCTGTTTGCCGATGATGGACGCCAGCGAATCATCGTTGAAGCCGTTCTGAATGGCGACGAACACACCATCGGCCTTCAAATAGGGCTTGATGAATTCCGCCAGCCAGCGGTGATCGTTGGATTTCACCGCCATCAATACGATGTCGAATTCAAGACGGGCGGACGACAGCTCGCACAGATGCAGCGCGCGGATTGGTGTTTTGACGACCCTGTCCGGCAGGGTAATTTCAAGGCCGTCAGCCTTGAGTTTCTCGACCTGCGCGGGCCACTGGTCGATGACGGTGATATCGTAACCGGCCAGTGTGAGATCGGCGCTGACGCTGCTGCCGATGGCGCCGCAACCCAGAACCGCGATTTTTTTGTTCATGCCGTTTACCCAACGATGCGAAGGCCATGATTGTGCCAGTTTCGCTCGTGCAATGGCGATGAACCATGGCAGTGAAGAACTGTTTTTCTCAACCTACAACTGCGTAGAATAGTGTTATTGATCACAAGGGGGATTCCACATGCTGCCGAACCGCATTTTGCCAAACGACCGCGCCGCCAATCGCCGTCAATTTTTGAAATGGATGTCTGCGAGCCCCTTGCTGGCATCTCCCGGCTTCGCTGCTATCGCTGGGGAGGCGGTGCCTACCACGCGCTCGCCCGACCCGCTGATGTGGGGATCGCTGTTGCCGCAGAACGTCATTAGCAATCCCAAAGAGGCGATCAACGTTTTTGATTTTGAGCTGGCTTGCCGCAAGAACGTGCCGCCGGCGCATTTTGGTTATATGGCGTCGGGTGTTGACGATGAAGTGACGTTGCGCGCGAATCGCGAAGCGTTTCTCAAGTATTACCTGCGGCCGCGCCGCCTGAACGATGTGTCAAAGATGGATATGAGCATGGAAATTTTTGGCGCCACCTACGCGTCGCCGATTTGCATCGCGCCCACCGGTGGCAACAAGGCCTATCACGCGGACGGCGAAATGGCGGTCGCGCGCGCGGCCAGGGTCGGCAACCATCTGGAAATGCTGGCGTCCGGGGCTACCACATCGATCAACGATGCGATCGAGGCACGCGGCGGGCCGGTGTGGTTTCAGCTCTACGCGACCTCGAGTTGGGAGGTTGCGCGCGCGTTGGTGAAGCGCGCGGAATCCGCGGGTGCGCCGGTGGTGGCGGTGACGGTGGATCGTGTCGGCGGCCGCAATCAGGAGACACTGTTCAGGCTGCGCGCCACGGACACGCGCGATTGCCGGCAGTGCCACAGTGCGCCGTCGGGTGGCGCGGGCAGCGGCGGGGACCGCGACCGCAGGCCCAATTACGCCGGCATCGATTTATCCAAGGTGGCCAGCATGCAGTCCAATAACATGACCTGGGATTTCGTGAAGCGGCTGCGCGACACCACCAGCATGAAGATTGTGTTGAAGGGCATACTCACCGCCGAAGATGCCGCGCTGGCAGTGCAGCACGGCGTCGATGGCATCATCGTATCCAACCACGGCGGGCGCGGCGAAGACAGCGGGCGTGGCAGCATCGATGCGTTGCCCGAAGTGATCGAAGCGGTGAAAGGGCGCCTGCCGGTGCTGGTCGACAGTGGATTTCGCCGCGGCGCCGACGTGGTGAAGGCGCTGGCAATGGGCGCACGCGCCGTATGCATCGGGCGGCCGTATCTGTGGGGTCTGGGTGCATTCGGTCAGGCCGGTGTCGAGCGCGTGCTCGAACTGCTGCGCATAGAAACGCGGGCGGTGATGCAGCAATGCGGCGCGCGTTCGATCAAGGATCTCACGCCGAATTTTGTGCGGAAGTTTTGAAATTACAGAGCAAGGTCAAAGGCATTTACCACAGATGAAAAAAGATGAACACAGATTTTATGTAACTATCTGTTTTAGAAAGATATTTCTATGAGACTGCAGTGGGTTTTTAATCTGTGAAAATCTGTGTTAATCCGTGGCAAAAAAGTCTTTGACTTAATGGCGAAAGGGTCGCGCGTGACCGGCGAGTTGCGCACGGCGCTGGGGTGAATGACGAAAACCAATTAACTACAGAAGAATACAATCATCATCGGAGGGACGAATTCATGCACGCGAAATGGATACCTGTTGCAATGGTTGCACTGGCCGCGACCGCACTTTGCAGCACAGCAAGTTTCGCCGCCGGCGCCTGGCCTACTAAAACCATACGCATACTCGCGGCGGGTCCTACGGGCGGGCCGATCGACGTGATGTCACGCCTGGTGGGGCAAAAGCTGTCGGAGCAACTGGGCCAATCCGTGGTGATCGATAACCGCGCCGGCGCGGGCGGCACGCTCGCCACGCGCATCGCCGTCAGCGCCACGCCCGACGGCCACACACTGCTCTGCAACAGCAGCCAGTATGCCGCCGCGTACAGCCTGTACAAGGATTACGCCTGGATCGCGTACTTCGCGCCGGCGGGCACGCCCAAGGCCATCGTCGATAAACTCAACCGCAGCATCAGCGCGATTGTCACGGCGCCGGATTCGAGAGAGCGGCTGTCTGCGCTGGGCTTTGATCCGGTCAACAATAGCGCCGATCAGTTCACCGCTTACATCAAAGTGGAAGTGTCGAAGTGGGCGAAAGTGATCAAGGAGTCGGGCGCGCGCATCGATTGAGGTGAGGGGCTGAACGTCAAAAACGTTTGCCACAGATGAACACGGATTTTGTAGGGCGGATTAGGCGCGTTTTTGCGCCGTAACCCGCCGTTTATGGCATCCACTCAAAGGGAGGACGCAATGAGAATACTTTATTATGCCGTGGTGTTAATGGCGATTGCCGTCGCGCACGACGCAAACGCGCAATACCCCAACCGCCCGATCCGCTTCATCGTGCCGTTCCCGCCGGGTGGCTTGGCGGACGGCATAGCGCGCGTCATCAGTCAGCACTTGACGCAGGCGATGGGCCAGCAGTGGCTGGTGGATAACCGCCCTGGCGCGGATGGCGCGCTGGCGGGGAGCATTGTGGTGAAGGCCGCGCCCGATGGCCACACGCTGTTTTTCGGCACCAACAGTCCGCTGTCGGCGGCGCCCGCGCTGCGCAAGATTCCGCCCTACGATCCGATAAAAGATTTCACGGCGATCGGACTGATCGGCTACCCTACTTTTATCCTGTTCGTGTCGCCCGCCCTTCCCGTGAAAACGCTCGCCGAGTTGGTCGACTACGCGCGCGCCAATCCGGGCAAGCTCAACTATGGCACCGGCAATACCGGCGCGATTGTCGCGACGGCGCAGTTCAAAATGCTGGCGAAGCTGGACGTTTCCCAGATTCCTTACAAAGGCGATGCGCCAACCACCGCCGACCTGATCGGCGGACGCATACAGTTTGCGTTCATGGCGCCGGTACCTGCGCTGGCACAGGCGCAAAGCGGGCGGCTGCGCATGCTGGCGGTGCTGCTGCCGCAGCGCAGTTCGCTGGCGCCTGAAGTGCCGACCATCGCGGAGGCGGGCATGCCGGGCGTTACGATCAAGCCGTGGTTGGGCATGTTCGGTCCGGCGGGGATCAGTCGCGAGGTGGTGGCGCGGTTATCGCGTGATCTCAACGCGGTGTTGTCACGGCCGGAAATACGCGATCAGATTGGGCGGCTAGGCGCGGAACTGCAAACGTCCACGCCGGCGGAACTGGTTGCGCATACCAGGGAGCAATACCAGGCGTGGACGCGCGTGATCCGTGAAACCGGCATTCCGCAGGAATGAGATATTCATGTTGTTTTCTCCCCCGGGAATTAGCAGCGATCTTAGCCCGTGCATCCACGCCATTGAAGTTATCGTCTGATCAACCCCGCAAGCGCTACTGCCGCGAACACGGCCCCGGCGTAAAACGTCATCGCCGGGCTGAAGACTGTCCACAGCGCGCCGGCGATCACGCTCGCTGCGAGCAATGCGAAGCCGCTCATCAGGTTGAACACGCCGAACGCGGTGCCCCGCAAATCCTCGGGCGCGGCGTCGGCGACGATAGCGGCGAGCAGTCCCTGCGTCGCACCCATGTGCAGGCCCCACAGCAGCGCGCCCGCACCCACCGCCCACGCGTTGGTCGAGAGTGCCAACACCACGTCGGCGGCGATGAGCAGCGCGACGCCGGCGGCGAGCATGAGCTTGCGATTGATACGGTCGGAGAGCGCGCCCAGCGGATATGCGCTTAGCGCGTAAACGAGATTCATCACCACCAGAATCACCGGCACCCAGGTGACCGCGAGGCCCACGTTCTGCGCGCGCAGCAGCAGGAACGCCTCGGAGAAACGCGCCAGCGTCAGTATCGCGCCGAGCACAGTGACTTGCCAAAACATCCGTGGCAGCCGCGCCATTTCGGCGCGACTGATCGGAAACGGCCGCGCCTTTGCAGGTTGCGCGCGCGCGGGTTCCTGCACGCCGAAGATGATCAGCGGCACGCACAACAACGCAGGGATGACCGCGATCCAGAACACCAGGCGAAAGTTGTCTGCGGTTGCGGCCATGAGCATGATCGCGAGCAGCGGGCCGGCCACCGCGCCGACGCTGTCGAGCGACTGGCGCAGGCCGTATGCCGCGCCGCGCATATCCGCGGGCGTTACGTCGGCGATCAGCGCGTCGCGCGGCGCGCCGCGTATGCCTTTGGCGATGCGGTCGATGGTGCGCGCGGTGAGCACCGTGCCGATGCCGGTGGCAATCGCGAACAGCGGCTTGCATGCGGCGGCCAGACCGTAGCCGAGCAGCAATAACGGCTTTCTGCGGCCGATCCAATCGCTGATCGCGCCAGAGAACACTTTGACAAACGCTGCCGTCGCCTCGGCGATGCCCTCGATAATGCCGACCGACATTGCACTGGCGCCGATCACCGTGACCAGAAACACCGGTAGCAGCGCATGAATCATCTCCGACGAGATGTCCATGAACAGACTTACGAAGCCAAGCACCACTACGCTGCGCGGTAGCGCGCGGCGACCAGTGGCGGGAGGCGGAGCGGGGGCGGGTTGCATGCGCGGTCAAGCAATACGGGATGGCTATTGCTGCCGCGTTTGTTTAGCGAGGCGCATCCATTTAGCGAGATCGCTGCGGATGATGGCGGCAAATTGTTCCGGCGTGTTGCCGATGATGTCCACACTCAAAGCGGTCAGCGCCTGACGCACCTCGGGCGCTTGCAGTGTTTTTGCTACGCCACCGTGCAGCTTGGCGAGTACGGGCCTAGGCAGATTCGCCGGCGCGATCACCCCGTACCAGATCGACACATCGAACCCCGGCACGCCCGCTTCGGCAATCGCCGGCGTATCCGGCAGCAAGGGTGAACGGCTCGCGGATGAAATGCCCAGCACTCTGAGACGCCCACTCTTCACATGCGGCATGGTCTGGGCAAAGCCTGTCAACGACATGCTGACCTGTCCTGCGATCAAATCGGTGATACCCACCGCACCCTTGTAGGGCACCAGCAGTATGTCTACGCCCGCCATGCTGTTGAACAGCGCGGCGGCGACGTGTATCGCGCTGCCTGGTCCCGCGGTTGCGCTGGTCAGATGGCCGGGTTTCGCTTTCGCCAGCGCGATCAGCTCCTTGACCGATTTTGCTTCCACCGCGGGATGCACCACCAGCAGGTAAGGCGACGCCACCGCCAGCGTCACCGGCGTGAAGTCGCGCAGCGGATGGTACGGCAGATTGGGCGTGGTGCTGGGTTGCATGGCGAAGGTGGATGAAATAAATATCAGCGTGTGCCCATCCGGGTTGGCGCGTGCGGTGAGTTCGGTGGCGAGCATGCCTGCGGCGCCGGCGCGGTTGTCGACCACGAACTGCTGGCCCCAGGATTCCGTGAGTTTCCTGCTGATGATGCGCGCCACCACGTCGCTGGTGCCGCCGGGGGTGAAGCCGACCAGCATGCGCACCGGACGTGTGGGGTAGGCAATATCCGCTGCCCCAACACCGCCGCACATGAGCGCTACGCTGGCGAGCGCAGTGCGCATCAATAGGCGAAGTTGCAGCATGTGGATAGGTGAGCCATGAATGTTGGCGGAAGTATAGCGCCGGCGTGATTTACACGCGATTTTGATTGAATCACGCCGCCGTGCAGAATAGGATAGCAGCGGCAATGAATGGTGTCGACAGGAGGTTTAACCATGTGGGGCAAGGGTAATGCGAAGGTTCCAGGCGCGGCCATTTGCGTGGCAGGAATGCTGGCGGTGTTTTCGGCGCACGCGCAAACCCCTGCGACAGGGCCTGCTCCGAGCGTACCGAAGGGATCGGCGCAGGCCTATCCTGCCAAAACCGTGCGCATCATTGTCTCCTCAGCGGCCGGCGGCGGCAGCGATTTCATCGCGCGCCTGCTGGCGCAAAAACTGGGCGAAGCATTGGCGCAGCAAGTCATCGTCGAGAATCGCGCCGGCGCTGGCGGCACGCTGGGCATAGAGGCCGGCATCCGCTCGGCGCCCGATGGCTACACCTTCAATCTCGTTACGCCGAGTTACGCGATCAATGCAAGTCTTTATAACCTCAGGTTCGATCCGCTTAACGATTTCACGCCTATAGTACCGGTGGCGCGGGGGCCGCTGGTGGCCGTGGTGCATCCTTCAGTGCCGGCAAAAACTTTGCGCGAATTGATCGCGCTGGCCAAGGCGCGGCCCGAACAAATCGTTTATGGTTCCGCCGGGCAGGGCACGATAGTGCATCTGGCGAACGCGCAGTTTCTGCATAGGGCGGGCATCAAAATGGTTCACGTGCCTTACAAAGGCGGCGCACCTGCGCTGACCGAACTTATCGCCGGGCAGATTTCGCTGGTGTTCGCAACACCGCAGACCGGATTGCCGCAGGTAAAGGCGGGGCGTATCCGCGCGCTGGCGGTGACCACCGCCACGCGCTTAGCCGCCGAGCTGGGTATTCCCACCATCGCCGAGGCTGGTGTGCCGGGTTATGATGTGTCCAACTGGCACGCGTTAATCGGGCCCAAAGGCGTGCCGCGCGCAGTGGTCGAGCGCATCAACAGCGAAGTCACGAAAATCCTCCGTGCCAAAGACATGGAAGAGCGCTTGCGCGGCGACGGCGTATCACCCGCGAGCGGCACGCCTGAAGCGCTGCAGGAGCAAATTCGCAGGGAAATCGCCATGTGGCGCGATGTGGTGAAGGCGGCGGATATCAAAATTCAGTAGGCAGTAGCACATAAAAACAAATGCTTGCGTATACGCATGTCTGAAGGTGCGCGATGAGCGCTGCGAATCCGTCGCAGTCAGCGCTCGCGCCATTCGCGGTGAGGAGCTTTCGCTATCAATGGCCGGGTGATCTCGCGACCTCGTGGGCGATCGAGATGGAGAACATCATCCTGGCGTGGTACATCCTCGTCGAAACGCAGTCGGTGGTGATGCTGACGCTGTTCGGTTCGCTGCAATATCTGGGCACCTTGTTCGCACCCGTGCTGGGCGTGACCGGCCAGCGCATCGGCAACAAGAAAACCTACTGTGGCTTGCGGCTTGCCTTCACCACCTGCGCGGCCATTACCATGACGCTGGCAGTGAGCGGCGTATTGATGCCGCTGCATGTGTTTTTTATCGGTGCAGCGATGAGCGTGGTACGGCCTGCGGATATGGTGCTGCGCTATGCGCTGGTGGGCGAGACCATACCCACGGCGCAGTTGATGAGCGCGACCAGCGTCTCGCGCACCACGCAGGATTCCGCGCGTGTGATGGGCGCATTGACGGGTGCTGCGCTGGTGCTGTGGCTGGGCATGGCCCACACCTACATGGTGATCGTGAGCTTCTATGGCTGTGCGCTGTTGCTAAGCCTCAAGGTGTCGGGCAAGCCGGTGTCGCAAGCGGCCAAGGATGCGCGGCCTGCTTCTGCACTGGGCGATTTGCGTGACGGCATGGTCTATGTGTGGCGCACACCGCACCTCTTGGCGGCGATGGCGATTGCGTTTCTGGTGAATGTAACGGCGTTTCCATTGACCAATACTTTATTGCCTTATGTCGCCAAGGATGTGTACCACACCGATCAGCGCGGTTTGAGTTATCTCACGGCGGGTTTTGCCTTTGGCGCGTTGATGGGGTCGATCATTCTGTCCCGCATCGGCTACCGGCTGCCACCCGCGCGCATGATGATCATTTTTTGTGCCGTGTGGTATTCGATGACACTGCTGTTCGCGCAAATGCCGGGCTTCACGGGCGGCATACCGATGATCATGCTCGCAGGCTGTGCGCAAAGCATGAGCATGGTGCCGCTGTCGGCGATGCTCCTGCGCACCACCCGCGAAGGTTACCGCGGTCACGTCATGGGTGCGCGCACGCTGATGATCTACGGCGTGCCAGTCGGCCTCTTGATCGCGGGTCCGCTCATCGCCCATTACGGTTACCGCGTAACGGCCACCCTGTATTGTGTGTCGGGGCTGCTATGCACCGCGCTCATCGGCTGGTACTGGCGTGTATACATCTGGCGCGCGGATGCGCCCGGGAATAGGCGTTGAACGCACTGGCGTATGATGGCGGTTCAAACATTGAATTTAAGGAGACCTTTATGAGTTTTGTCGAAGTCGAACGTAACGATGGCATTATGGTGGTGCGCTTGAATCGTCCGGAACGCATGAACTCGCTCGGCACGGAATTGCGCAATCTCCTGGCCGATGCCTGGTGCGAGTTTCGCGACAGCAAGGACCTGGAGGTGGCGATATTCACCGGCGCCGGCCGCGCGTTTTGCGCGGGCGAGGATATGAAAGAGTCGGTGGAAAAAGGCCGTGTGGGTTCGTCGACAGAATCCGCGCAGCGCGAAAACCCCTACAACGACGGCACGCTTGATAAACCCGTGATCGTGGCGATCAATGGTTTTGCCATGGGCGGCGGCTTCATGCTCACGGAGCGTGCGGATTTTCGCGTGGCGGTGCGCGGCGCGACCTTTGAATCGTCCGAGGCCAAGCGCTGGTTGCTGGGCGGCCACAGCCACGGCATCGTCAATAACCTGCCGCATGTCATCGCCACTGAAATTGCCTTCGCGTTCCGGTTTACCGCCGAGCGCATGTACGAACTGGGCTATCTGAACCGCCTCACCGATGCCGATCAACTAATGCCCGTTGCGCGCGAAATGGCCGCCCATCTGCTGAGCTTGCCGCCGGCCTCACGTGTCAATACGCTGCACATGACACGCGCCTCGCGCGGGCGCGTGTCCGACGAACTCGAAGCCTACGCCAAGCTGCTGCATAGCCATGGTGCGCTGTCCGATCGCGTGGAATCGCGCAAGGCGTTCGCAGAAAAACGCAAACCCAATTGGAAGGGCTGGGACAACCCCGGCGACCGCGAGCGCACACCCAAGTTTCGGGCGGCGGGGAAATAACTTCAGCTGCGCTGTCCTAGCGGCCCGCGCAGCAGTTTTCCGGGCAGTGCGCCGGTAGGCTTGCCGTTGCGCAGCAGGACCTTGCCGTTCACCACCGTTGCTGCCATGCCGCGCGTGCGTTGCACCAGCCGGCGCGCACCAGACGGCAGGTCGTCCACTACCTCCGGCAACTCGGCCATGATGGTGTCAGGATTGAACACCACGATATCGGCCGCCATGCCGGTGCGTAGCAGGCCCCGGTCGTGGAAACCCCAGAGGGTCGCGGGCACCAGTGACAGCATGCGCACCGCCTGTTCGAGCGTGAACGCCTGCTTGGTGCGCACCCAGTGATATAAGAGGTGCGTCTGCAGCGAGGAGTCCATGAGCTGCGAGACGTGCGCGCCGGAGTCCGAAAATGTGGTCACGGTGCGCGGGTGGCGCATGATCTGCAGCGCGATGTCCTGGTCTTCGTTAGCCACGGGCTGGAGAAAAAACTGGTCGAGGTCTTTTTCCAGCGCGAGCTCGATCATGGTCTCGGCCGGATGCTGCTTGCGCGCTCGCGCGACTTCGGCCACCGAGCGGTGCGGCCCTTCCACGGTATCCAATACGAACAACCAGTCGTAGTCGGCGGGCTTCGCCTCGGTGCCGCGCGCCTCGCGATTGTCGCGCGCGCCCGAGGCCTCAATGAGTTTGGCGCGCAACGCGGGATCGCGCAGCTTGTGCTTTTGCTCCTCCAGCGGCAGCGCGCGAATGTCTTTCCACAGCGGCAGGCGGTCAAACGGCATTTGCGTCTTGAACGACAGCAGTGCGGAGAGCGAGCGGCTGTGCGCCTGCGCGAACATGCGGCCGCCCGCAGCCGCGGTTTCGTCGAGCAGATCGAGATATTTTTTCCAGGTGCCCGGTGAATTGCGCCGGCTGAACACGCCGAAGGTTATCGGCCGGCCTGATTCGACTGCGAGATCACGCAAGCGCGTGTGCCATTCGCGCAGGCCGGGGTCGCCCGCGTTGCGGTCCACGCCCTCACCGGCGATTTCGAACAGCCCCGCGTTCAACTTGCCCATCGCACCCACCAGCCGCCGCACCTCGTCCCACGCTGCGGCGCGGCTTGCGACCGGATGCGCATCGGGTGTCTCGTGGGCCGGCGAGCGTGATGAAGTGAACCCGACGGCGCCGGCGGAAATCGCGTCGTGCACCTGGCGTTCCATCGCCTGCAAATCGTCCTCGGTTGCCTTTTGCGTAAATGCGCGCTCGCCCATCACAAAGGTGCGGATGGCAGAGTGCCCGACGTAGCTCGCATAGTTAATACCCTTGGGCAGCCGCTCAAGCGTCGCGAGAAATTCGGGATAGGTGGTCCAGCTCCATCGGATGCCGGCCTCCATTGCCGCAGCCGAAATATCCTCGGCACGCTGCAGGTTGCGCACCACCATATGCTTATCCGCAGCCGCGCACGGCGCCAGCGTGAAGCCGCAATTGCCCATTACCGCAGTGGTGATGCCGTGATAGCAGGAAGAGGTGCCGAGGGGATCCCAGAATATCTGCGCGTCCATATGGGTGTGGCCGTCCACGAACCCGGGCGCCACCACATGGCCTTCGGCGTCCAGCACCTCCGTTGCGGGCTCGCGGATGCGCCCTATGGTCACGATCTTGCCTTGAACCACGCCGACGTCCGCGCGATAGCGCGGCATGCCGGAACCATCTATCACAGTACCGTTTTTGATTACCAGGTCATATTGCATCGCAGGTCTCTCCTATGGTCAGAACAATTCGGATGTTACTCAACGCGCGCGCCGGTGGCCTTGACCACCTTCGCCCACTTTTCGACTTCCGACTTCAGGTGCGCACCGAATCGCTCGGGCGGACCGCCGATCGGATCAACGGCGCCGTTGAGGAAGCGCTCGCGCACGTCGGGCAGCGTCAGAATTTTGTTGATCTCGGCGTTGAGCCTGACGATGATGTCGCGCGGCGTGGCGGCCGGCGCGACCACGCCGAACCATACCACCACCTCGAAGCCGGGCACGGTTTCCGCAATAGTGGGAATCTGCGGCGCCTGTTTGATGCGCGCCGCGGTGGTCACTGCGATCGCGCGCAGCCTTCCAGCCTGCGCATGCGGCAGCAGGTTTGGCAGGTTCTCGCAATACATCATCACGTGGCCGCCGATCAAATCGGTGACCGCCGGCGCGCCGCCCTTGTAGGGGATGTGCAACATGTCGACACCGGTCATCAGCTTTAACAATTCCATCGCCATGTGTGGCGAAGTGCCGCTGCCGGCGGAGGCATAAGTGAGCAGTCCGGGTTTTGCTTTGGCCAGCCTGATCAGATCCTGCACGGTTTTCACCGGCACCGCAGGATGCACCGTCAGTATATTCGCACTCGCGCCGGCGTAGATGACGGGCGTCAGGTCGCGCAAGGTGTCGTAGGGTAGTCTGGTGTACAGCGTCTGGTTGACGGCAAACGGCACTGCCACGATCAGCAGGGTGTAGCCGTCGCCCGGTGATTTCGCGGCGATGTCGGCGCCCAGCGTGCTGGCCGCGCCCGGGCGGTTGTCGACGATGGCCGTGCCGAAACCGCTGTCGGAAAATTTCTGCGCGATGGTGCGCCCGAGCGTGTCGTTGAACGCGCCGGGCGGAAACGGCACGATGATGCGGATCGGCTTGGCGGGGTAACTCTGGGCAACGGCGGCACCCGCGGTCAGGCACAGGGCAGTGAGCAATGCAGACGCTATTGTTTTTGGCACGAGGAACCTCCTGGTTGCTGCGAGTTGCCGACACTTTTGCAACCATGTCGGCATGTAATTCATTACCCGAATCAATGGCGCACGATCAGTGCGCCGCCTGCAGCAAACCATCCGCAGCCTTTTCGGCAATCATGATGGTCGCGGCGTTGGTGTTGCCCGAGGTGACCACCGGCATCACCGATGCATCGATCACGCGCAGCGCGGACATGCCGTGCACGCGCAGTTCGTGATCGACCACCGCTTCTGCATCGTTGCCCATCTTGCAGGTGCCGACCGGGTGGTAGACGGTGAATCCTTTGGCGCGCACGTAATCGACCAGCTGCGTGTCGCTTACGAAGGACGGTCCCGGATCACGTTCGGCGGATATCCAGCGCTTAAGCGCCGGCGCCTCGCCGATGCGGCGTATGAGTTTTAGTCCGTTGAGCATGGTGGCAACATCAGCCTCGCGCTCGAGGAAATTGGGGCGGATCGATGGCGCCGCCGCGGCATCGTTCGAGCGGATTTCCAGCAGGCCGCGCGACTCCGGCCGCAGCTTGCACACCGACATCGAGAAACCCGAAAAAGGGTGCAGGCTGGGATCGGTGCGCTCAGCGCTGTAGGGGAAGAAATGGAACTGCACATCGGGGCGGTCGAGTTCGGGCCGGGTGCGCGCGAACCCGCCGGCCAGACCCGCATACCAGCTGAGCGGCCCTTTGCGCGTGAGCGCGAAGCGCATGCCCATCATCATTTTGCGCCAGGGGCTTTGCATAATGTCGTTCACGGTGATCGGCTCGTTGCAGGTCCACACCACGCGCGTCTGCAGATGGTCGTGCAGGTTGCGGCCCACGCCGGGCGCATCCTTCACCACCGCGATGCCATGGTGTTGCAGCAACGCCCCCGGCCCTATGCCCGAGAGTTGCAGCAGTTGCGGCGACTGAATGGCCCCCGCGCACAGCAGCACTTCGCGCGCCGCAAACGCCTGCCGTTCCGTACCGTCCACCCGATACGCAACGCCGGTCGCGCGCGCGCCTTCGGTCAGCACGCGAGTAGCCATCGCATGTGTCACCACTTCGAGATTGGCGCGTTTCATCGCCGGGCGCAGATAGCCCACGGCCGCGCTGCAACGCAGGCCATTGCGCGCGGTGCCCTGAAAGTAGCCCACACCTTCCTGCTTGGCGCCGTTGAAATCGTCATTGCGCGGAATGCCGGCATCGATCCCCGCGGCGATGAAGGCTTCGGCGAGCGGGTGGGTGTCCTTGACATCGGATACCGCCAGCGGCCCGCCAGTGCCGTGCCAGGCATCCGCGCCGCGTTCCTGGTCCTCCGATTTCTTGAAGTAGGGCAGGACATCATCATAGCCCCAGCCGGGATTGCCGAGATTTTTCCAATCATCGAAATCTTCACGCTGGCCGCGGATGTAGATCAGGCCGTTGATCGAACTCGATCCGCCGAGCACGCGCCCGCGCGGCACCTTGATGCGCCGGCCCTGCATGCCCGGTTCGGCATCGGTCTCGAACATCCAGTTGACCTTGTTGTCGAACATGGTCTTGCCGAAGCCCAGCGGAATATGGATCCACGGATTGTTATCGCGGCCGCCGGCTTCCAGCAGCAGCACGCGATGCTTGCCGGATGCGGTGAGGCGGTTGGCCAGCACGCAGCCCGCGGAACCGGCGCCGACAATGATGTAGTCATAGGTAGAAGGTGTCATTGGCTGTCTCACATGCAAAGCTGCCGTTGGTTGGCCGCCTGGCCTAACCCGTGCCGGCTGCACGCCTACGCGTGCGCGCCGGTGCGCGTATGGTTTCCGTCTTAGCCGGTGGCTGTCACACAGGCCGATGCGCCCGCATAAAGGAGCGTACCTGGCGCACCACCGGGGGGATGAGTTCCTTGGGTTCTTTCCACGGGAAGAGGCTCACTTCGGACCTCGGCGAGAGCATCACCGACTCCATGGCCACGGCGTACGGGTGCGACGGAACGTCGTCCGGCAGTACCAGGATGGGCGTCTGGCAGGCGCGCACAAAATCGCGCGTCACGGTGAATACGAAGTCGGGGTTGGTGCGGTACATCCTGGTGAGGAATTTGTCGACTGTCGCCATCGTGATGTCAGGGCGGCGGGCGCACAGCGGCGGGCCCCAGCCCTTCATGTTGTTGTCGTAAAAAAGGTCGCGCTTCTCAGGGCGGGACCCGCTGGGCTGCGCCAGCACGCCAGCGACGATATGCGTGGGCGCCCGCTGCAACAGGTTCCAGATGAAGGGGCCGCCGATGCAAAAGCCCATCACCATGAACTGCTTGATACCCAGATGATCCATCAGGCCGAGCTGGTCATCGGTGTGCGCGTCCCACGGGCGTTCGATTTCAAGCGGGCCGGAGGACTGGCCGCCGTTGGCGTTGCGCAAGTCCATCGCAATGCAGCGGTAATCGTTTTTGAACTCCGCGATCGGGTTGAATGGCGCTCCTTCGGTGAAGTAGGAGATATTCGAGTTCAAACCCCCGCCGGCGATGAGTAACAACGGAAAGCCGGCCCCGCCGTGGTCTTCGTAGCGGATGCGGACGGCGCCTTTTTCGTAGAACGGCATTGCAGTTTCTCCTTGCCCAGTGTGTTGTTGCGAGGTTGACAGGTTGCTCCGGGGCGGCGGCGGAGTCAAGTTGTTCGCGGGCGCAGCGCCATAGGATTGTTGTTGTCCGCAGAAGCACTTTGCGATAGTTTAGGGGCCTCACACGGAGGAGAGAATATGACAGGCGTTCTGCAAGGCATACGCGTCATCGATTTTGGCCAGTACATCGCAGGCCCTATGGCAGCCATGCTGCTGGGCGACCAGGGTGCGGACGTGATACGCATCGATCCGCCGGGCGGGCCGCGCTGGAATACGCCGGCCAATGCCACCTGGAACCGCAACAAGCGCAGCATAGTCCTAAATCTGAAACAGGACGCAGACTTGGAGACGGCGCGGCAACTGGTCGCGGGCGCCGACGTAGTGATCGAGAACTTCCGTCCGGGCGTGATGGAGCGTCTCGGTTTGGGGGCTGCAGCGATGACGGCGGAGAATCCGCGGCTCGTCTACTGCTCGCTGCCGGGTTTCGGCGCGGACGATCCGCGTGCCCAGGTCAGAGCATGGGAGGGCGTGGTGGGTGCCGCCACCGGCGCTTATCGTGCCGGTCATGCGACCAGTGGTACGACCCATAGCCGGCCGGTGTATACCGTCGTTCCCTACGGCTCGGCCTACGCGGCATTTCTGTGCGCGGTCAGCGTCGCCATGGCGCTGAATGCGCGGGCGCGTTGCGGTTTCGGTCAGCGCGTGGAAATTCCGCTGTTCGATGCGACCTTCACTGTGGTCGGCGCACGCGGCCTGCTGGTTAACGGCAAACCCGAGGCCGAACCCGCATTCAACTGGAGCCGGCAATTGCCCTGCAAGGATGGGCGCTGGCTGATGTACGTGGCGAACAACAAGAAGTTTGATGCCTTCATCAAGGGCATCGGCATGGACCAATGGCGCGACGCCAAGCTGCCGCCGCAAGAACTCGCGCAGAAGTTCGACGAGGTGATGCGCGCCCGCACCGCCCAAGAGTGGGAAGACATGATTGCGGAGATCGGCTCCGAAGGCGTGATCTGCCATTCCAGCAGCGAATGGCTAAAACATCCGCAGGCACTGGAATCACAGATCGTCGCTGACTACGACGATCCGGAACTGGGCCGCTTTCGTGGCCCTGCCATCAACGTGCGCCTCTCGTCCACGCCGGGCGCGGTGCGCACGCCGCGCCCGAAGACGGATGCGCATCGTGCAGAGATTCTGAATGAACTGACCGCGCGTAAGCCGATCGCTGCAGCGGCGGGCGGCGAACTATTGCGTTCGGCGTTGCAGGGCGTGAAGGTGGTGGACTTGTGCATCGTGCTCGCGGGCCCGACCTGTGCCCGCACCCTGGCCGAGTTCGGCGCGGATGTGATCAAGATCGACAGTCCGCACAAAGGCACCGTGCTGCGGCACAACGACATCAACCGCGCCAAGCGCAGTGTGCTCATCGATCTCAAGACCAAAGAGGGGTTGGAGATTTTCTGGAAGCTGGTCGATCAGGCCGACGTGGTACTGCAGAATTTCCGCGGCGGCGTTGCCGAGAAACTCGGCATTGATTACGCACGGGTGCGTGCGCGCCGGCCGGACATCATCTACGGCTCCATGAATACCTTTGGTCATATCGGTCCCTATGCGAGCCGTCCCGGCCATGAGCAGATCGGCCAGGCGGTGTCGGGCATGCAGGTGCGCTACGGCTCGGCCAAGCCTGCTACCGCGCCTTTCGCTGCGAACGACTACGGCACCGGCCTGATGGCGTGTTATGGCGTGGCGCTGGCTCTGTTGCACCGGCGCCGCACCGGAGAAGGACAGTTTGTGGATAGCGCGCTGGCCTATACCGCCACCATGCTGCAGTCGGCGCTGCTGCAGGATTACGCAGGTAAAAAGTGGGACGAACCGCACGGGCAGGAAGCAACGGGCAGTGGGCCGCTTAACCGCCTTTATCAGGCCAGTGACGGCTGGCTGTTCCTCGCCTCACGGGCGGGAGAGCTGGCGCACTGCGCGCAACTGGCTGACCTCGCCGCGCGCAGCGGTGCGGACCTGGAGCGCGAATTGGAACAGCGCATGCGTAGCCGCAGCGTGGCGACGTGGGTGGATCTTCTCAACCAGGCCGGCATCGGCGCCCACCGCGTGGTGCCCAGCCTGGTCGAACTGATGACCGATCCGCTGGTGCAGGCGCGAGGTCTGGCCATCACCCGCGACCACGAGGGCTTTGGCCCTATCACTACCACCGCGCCTGGCGTAAAGCTTTCGCGTACGCCGATGACGGTGGGAAGGCCGGCGGCCAAACCCGGTTCGGATGCCGCCAGTGTGCTGGCGGAAATCGGCCTTGGCAGCGAACTGCAGCGCTTGATCCGCGAACGCGTGATTGCGGTGGACGGCGTGAAGGCCGGCTGCTGATTGAATCGAAATCCTACAAGCTGCTGGGTGACGCGGTGTTGACGCAGCCTGGCGCGCTGTCGTACCAGATTTTCGATCAGGGTGTGATGGATACCTCCAGCGACACTGCGCCTTTGTTCAAATTCAAAGAGGTGCTGGCGCTGGGCCGCTTGCTGAGCGAACCGACATTGGAAACGCTGGCGTGCCGCGTCGGACTGGACCCCGCAACGCTGGTTGCGACCGTCGCGCGTTACAACGGTTTTGTGCGCGTTGGCCGCGACGAAGACTTCGGGCGCAGCGGGCTGTCATCGGGCTACGGCAAACTCCTCGAATTAAAGCGCGGCCCGTGGTACGCTTATCCATCGACCAGCGGTCTGATTGCAACCTATTGTGGCGTGATCGTGGATACCGATACGCGGGTGATCGATGTGTTTGGCGAGGCTATACCCGGGCTGTTCGCGGCGGGTGAGATGACCGGCGGCTTTCACGGCGTGGCCTACATGACCGGATCGTCGCTGGGCAAATGCGTGATCTTTGGGCGCATTGCGGGGCAGAATGCAGCGGCGTTTGGTGGCTGACTGAAAAGTAGGTTCTAATTACACATGAACATCGGCGTCGCGCGCGACTTTAAGGAACTGCAGCAAGCTGGAACGGCCATCGCCCGCGGGGTGCGTGCCTGTCACGAGGTTTGCCTTACGTAAAGGACAGAAATGCGTTAGAACCCGCAACATACACGCACGGTCAAGCTTAATAAATGGGTGGCTGCCACGGTGCTGGCAGCGTTTTTCCATGCAGGCATGGTGGATGCCGCCGGATTGGGCAGGATCAACCTGTTGTCGCGGCTGGGGCAGCCGTTCGCTGCTGAAATTGAACTGATCAATGTGACCAGGGACGAGCTGGCGACGCTGAATGTCAGCCTTGCACCAGTCGCCGCGTATCAGGAGGCGAACCTGCAGTTTGATCCGGTGCTCAATGCTTTGCGCTTGTCCGTGGAGCGGTACGACAACGGTACGCCCTACATTCGCGCCACCTCGGCGCGCCGCGTGACCGAGCCCTACCTTGATTTTTTGATTGTGCTCACCTGGTAGAACGGCAAGGTGCAGCGCACCTATGCCGCACTGCTTGACCTGCCTGGCGTGGCGGAAACTGCGGCAGCAACACCTGCACCAACCGCTGCGGCGGCCACGTCCAAGGCGGAAGTCGTACCGCCTCGAGCGCCGCGCGCATCGCGCGTACGCAAGCCGACAGTGGTTGCGGATTCGATACCGGCTACGGCACCTGTGGTTCCAGCGCCCGCCCCCGCTACAGCGCGCACGCCAGTGACGCCCGCGGAGGCAGGTAAAAACGGGGTTGTCCCGCCCGAACCCGGAGCCGTTGCATCCGCCAAGCCGGAACTCGTAGAGCCCGCCCCGCCAAAACCGGAACCTGCTGCAGCGGACGTGCGCAAGGAAGAACCGCTAAAATCTGAATCCAGTGCACCGGACGGCGTGCCTGCTGCGGAATCCCAATCATCCGCAGCGAAGAATGGCGTATCGCCGCCTGCGCCGCCTGCGCCGGGCGTCATCGATACAGTGATGAATCAAGGTGCTGGTTGGTGGTATTGCGCTGGCGTTGCTGGCGTGCATCGTCGGCCTTTGGGCGTTGCGCCGCCGCAAGCCAGTGCCCGTGGAAGCGAACGAGCCCATTGCAGCAACGGTTGCTACTGAAGCGTTCGCGCCTGGCACAACAGCGCCCGATAAGATCACTGCGCCCAATTTCAGGGCCGCAATCGGCATCACTGACGTCGATGCGATCGACGAAGCAAGCGCGTATCTCGAACATGGGCAGGATGAGCCAGCCGAAAAAGTGCTGCGCGATCCCTTGAGCAGGCAGCCGGGGCGCGAGGACGTTCAGCTGCTGATACTGGAAATCCTCCCTGGGCGCGGCGACAAGGACGGTTTTAACCAGCTTGCTGGCCGTCCGCACAAGCAGACTGGCGGTGTGGGAGAACAGTGGAAGCGCGCAATAGCGATGGGATATGCACTCGATCCAAGTTACCCGCTTTTTTCGCCCACTGACCATGGGGTGGCGTACGAGGCGCTTGGCCTTGCGGTAGGTAGTGTGGATATCGATCTCAGCAGCCCCGCGCTATCCTACGACGTGAACGACAGCGCGGACACTGGTCTGGACCGTGGCGGCGCAAGCGGCGGTGACGAAGAGTCGAAAGTGCGTGCGCACGCCGACGGGGAACCGGCTGCGGGTGCGCCCGAGCCGTTGCCGTATATCGGATTTGAATTGCCGCCGCCCAGCGCGCCGGTGCCTGCTGAGATCCCTGAAACAGCGGCCGCGACGCCCATAGCCACAGACGACCCCGGGCTCGATTTCAAGGTGGACTTTTCCAGCCTCACACCGACGCTAAAAGACAAACCTGTGGCGACTGTGGCGGCAGCCACTGACGAAAAAGATTCTCGCGCAGATGAGCTGCAGGAAAAGATTGTGCTTGCTCGTGCCTACCGTGAAATAAGCGACAAGGAAGGCGCCCTGGAACTGCTGCGCGAAGTCGAACGCGAGGGTGACGCTGCACAGCAGGCCGAAGCGCGGGAATTGCTGCAGACGTTTGGGTAAATTGTTTGCCAGGAGCACCCCGTCAATCACAGCGCCCGCCGTCCTCCGGACGCCAGGGGTTGCTGAAGGTGCTCAACGATTCGAGGAACACCACCAGATCGGTCTGCTCGCGCGGGCTCAAGTTCAGTGGTTTGGCGGGCAGCCCGTCTTTTGCATGCAGGCGCACGGGATCGAGGCCGGCGTAATGCCGCACGACTTCGGCGAGGGTATCGATGCTGCCGTCGCGGCCATAAGGTGAAGTCAGCAGCAGGTTACGCAGTGACGGCACTTTGAACTCTCCGAAATTGGCCTTCTCGATAGACGCCTGGCGGGTGTGTGCAGCGCCGGCGCCGGTGGTGTCGTCATTGTAGGAACCCAGCAGGTTGAAACGGCTTTGCAGCAATTGCCCGATTCCCTCGTGGCGTCCGGGATCCGGCTTGCCGTGCGGTGCAAAGCGCGACAGGCCGGTGTTGAAGAACTCGCCGCTGGTGAAATTGGGGCCGGCATGGCAGGTGGTGCAGCCGTCCCTGCCGATGAAAATCTTGAGTCCTCGCTGTGCCGGCTCGGAATAACGCCAGGTGGAGGGCGGCGCCGCCTGCGCCAGCGCGTCACGGAACTGATCGAACGGCGTGCGTCCGCTGGTCAGGGTCTCCTGGAAGGCGGCCAGCGCCTTTCCCACATTCACGAACACGGCCTCGTCGTCGGTTGCTGACGGCAGTGATCCGAATGCTTTTCGGTAGCGGCAGGACAGATCATTGTCGTTGCGCACCAATTGCGCGGCGTGGCGCGGCGTCGCGGCCAGTTCACGCGGGTCCAGAATCGGGCGCAGGCTTTGCGACCATAAACTATCAGCAGCGCCGTCCCAGCCGTACCAGCGCCGGGCGCTCAGATTCATCAGCGTTGGCGTGTTGCGATCCAGTTCAGCCACACCCACACCGCGCCGCAGGTTGTCGGTCCAGTTGCGCTCCGGGACGTGGCAGCTGGCGCAGGATTTTGTTGCGGGGCCGGAGAGGCGTTGATCAAAGAACAGCAGCGTGCCGAACTCGATCGCGTGTTGTTTCCCCGATACCCGGTTGGTCGAATCGAGCGGTGCGGGCGCCGGCCACGGTCCATGCGAGAGGATGATGCTGATCTCGCTGTCGGTGAAAACAGGTTTTGTTGCGACGCGCTCGTCCGCCGCACTGGCCCCTGGCAATAGTGTGCACATTGCGCTGAGCGCAGCGCATGCGATACTCAACGCCGTGCGTTGCGCCTGACGGGTGTCTGGATTCATCACCTGCAACGCCTTGCCCTGAGTTTAGTGAGTGCGACGATCCCGAAGAGGGACAAAACGCAGTGTGCGCACGTTCGTTTATTGCGGCTTGATGCCCACCATCCGTATCAGCTTGCCCAGTCTCTCGGTTTCTTTGCGCACGTGTTCCGCAAATTGCTCTGGTGTTCCACCCAGTGGCGTACCGCCACGCGAAGCAATGCCTTTGAGCACAGTGGGTGAAGTCAGCGCCTTATTAATTTCTGCGTTTAACCGCAGCACGATATCGCGCGGCACACCTGCCGGTACCGCGAAGCCCGACCAGCCGGTTAATTCGAAGCCCGGAATGCCTGCCTCGTCGAGTGTCGGCAATTCGGGTAATGCCGCCGAACGCTTGAGCGAGGTGACGCCGAGAGCGCGCAACCGCCCGGACCGCACCAGCGGCAGCAACGACGCCATGTTGTCGCACAAGATGTCGATCTGGCCGCCGATGAGGTCGGAGACTGCTTGCTGAGTACCCTTGTAGGGCACATGAACAATCGAGGTGCCGGTCATGCTTTTAAACAGTTCCATCGACAGGTGTGGCGTCGCCCCGATCCCGGAACTGCCAAAAGACAACTTGCCGGCGTTGGCGCGGGCATGTTCAATCAATTCCTTCACCGAACGCACCGGCAGCGACGGTGACACGGTAAGCACGTTCAGGCCTGAAAAATAGGGGATGACCGGTTGAAAGTCCTTGGCAAAGTTGTAAGGCAGCTTCGAGTACAGACTGGGATTGGTGGCAATAAAGTTTGAGATATAGCCTAACGTGTAACCATCCGGCGTAGCGCGCACCAGCAACTCATAGCCGATAATGCCGCTGGCGCCGGGGCGGTTTTCAACCACCACTTGCTGACCCATCTGCTTGCTGAGTTCGTTCGCGAGTTCACGCGCGTTGATATCCGGGCTGCCGCCGGGTGCAGAGGGCACCAGCATGCGCACGGGTCGGGACGGGTAGGCTTGCGCGCAGGCGATGCCGGAGGCGAGTAGCGCCGTTGCGGCGGCGACGGGTAACGAGAGCTTGAGCATGGGATTGTTTTCCGTTCAAACAGGTTGGGGACATTCAGTCTGCCGCAGGCGCAGGACAAGACCTTCGGCCCTGGGACTCGGGCCAGCTGGACTGCACCTCGGCGTTACATTGATTTACGGATGACCGCGATGGGATTCGTGACTGCGCTGTCAGACACCCGAGTTGGAGAGCCCGCCGTTGATATGCAGCGTTTGCCCGGTCACGTATGCGCCAGCCGGGCCGCACAGACTGCGCACCATGCCGGCGATCTCGAACGACGTGCCTCGGCGGCCGAGCGGAATATTGCTCGAACGATTGGGCAACTCGCGCCCGGGCGCGCGCGAGGTATCGATCTGCCCGGGAGATATGCAGTTCACGCGTATGCCAAACTCCGCCAGATCCTGTGCCAGGGCTTTGGTCAGCCCGACGATCCCGTGTTTGGACGCCGCAACGTGCACGCGGTCCTTGAGACCCAGCAACGCAGTGACACCGGCGAAGGTGACGATACGTCCGTCGCCCGCCAGCTTTAACGCGGGCAGGCAGGCTTTGGTGAAGACGAATGCGCTGTCCAGATTGGTGGACAGGACGCGGCGCCAGTCCTCGAAGCTGATTTCATCGACATGCACGTGCTCGCGAACAGCTGCATTGAGCACCAGGATATCGAGGCGGCCGAAACGCTTTAACACTGCATCGACCATTGTCTGTACCTGGGCGGGCTCGGCGACGTCAGCGGCATAGGCCTCGGCATCCGTACCCAACGCCTTGATTTCATCGACGACGCCACGCGCCTGCTCGATATTCGAGCGCGTGTTCACCGCCACCTTGGCACCGCCCGTGGCCAGAGACAACGCGATCGCGCGTCCGATGTTGCGCGCAGCGCCGGTGACGAGCGCTACTTTGCCGGCGAACTCATCGCTTTTATGCATGCCGGGTTCGGTCATGGGCCTACTCCTTTAATTTATTCTGATGGATTGCTGCTGCGCGTATTGCAATGACGGCTGTGGCGGCGTTCAGCGCTCGATGCCGGTCGCGCCGGCCGGCACGTCGTAGAAGGCGAGCGTCATCGAAACGCTGCTGTAATGGCCCATCAGGGTGATCACGTCGGTAATGCCGACATGGCCGAGCGCTTCGACCGCGCGGTCATAAAGCCCCTTAGCCACCCAGCGCGAATGGGTGAGGCAGATCGCCATTTCGTAGATCACCTGTTCGCGTTTGTCGGAGAACGAGGTCGGCAAGCCCGACAGTATCGCCTCGACCTTGTCGCTCGGCAGCCCGGCCGCCTTGGCGGCCCGTTCGTGGGAACTGGTCGGATAGGCCGAATGCCATTTGCTGTTGATGACGTTGACCGCAATCTCGCGCTCGCGCTCGCTGAGCGAGTAGCCCTTGCGAAAATGCCCCCCGACCAGCCCTATCACTTTCGCCAGCCTTGGGTTATGCACATAAATTTTATTGGGGCCGGACAGACGGCCGCGCGCCTCGACCAGCGAGCGATAGCCTTCCTGCTGCTCCGGCGTCATCTGATCATAGGGAATCTCGGCATAACGTCCAAAAGTGGGTGTCTCGGCCATAGTCTGTCTCCACAGTTTAAAATCTAAACGCTATGCAGAGTTTACTGCGGCTCGACGCCGGCAGCCTTGAGCGCTGTCTTCCACACCGCGAGCTGCTCCTTCAGATAGATCGTGAGCGCTTCCGGCGAGGATGATCGCGTCATGAGGCCTTGCTTTTGCATAAGTTCCTTGATCGAAGGCTTGGCCAGAACCGCGACCAACTCCTTGTTCATGCGCGCGACGATACCGGGTGGCAGACCGGCAGGGCCGACAAAGGCAAACCACGGGCCGATCGGCAGCTTTACCTGGCCCGCCTCCAGGAAGGACGGCACGTCGGGCATCAACGGGCTGCGCTCGTTCAAAGTGGTCGCAAGCACCCTGAGCCGGCCCTCCTTCGCGTGCGCCAGGACGCTGGTCGGAGTACCGAACATCATATGCATGCGTCCGGACAGCAGGTCAGGCATGGCGTCGGGCTCCGACTTGTAGGGAACGGAAAGCATCGCAATGCCGTTGCTCACCGCGAACGTGGCCGTCGCCACCAGGGCGTAGGTGTTGGCGGACGGATAGTTGAGTGCTTTCGGATTGGCCTTGGCATGGGCGACCAATTCAGCGATCGATTTCACCGGCACCGACGGATGCACCACGATGAAGAAGGTGTTTTCGGCGAGGAAAGTGATCGGCGTGAAATCCGCCATCACATCGTACGGCGGGTCTTTGCGTATGTTGGGCACGACGGCGAGGGGGCTGTTGGTGCCGAACAGGAAAGTGTAGCCATCGGACGTCGAGCGTTTCACATCCAGTGCGGAGAGGGCGCCATCGGCGCCGGGCTTGGGGACGACGACGATATGCTGCCCGAGCGACAACGACAGATCCTGGCCGACGATGCGGGCGAAGACATCGGTGGCCGAGCCCGGCCCGAACGGGAGGACGAACCTGATCGGCCTCGACGGATAGGGCTGCGCGTAGAGCGCGGCCTGCGGCAGGAAAAGAACTGCGGCAATCAGAGCAATCAGCTTTCGCATCGAGAAAGGCCTCCACTGGGTCCGTGCCCGGCCGCTCGCTTAATGCGACGTTCACCAGGCAGCAATTTGGGTGGCTAAGATTACGCCGCCGCGCTCGCGGTTGCAACTCGCAATCCCGCGCTTGCGGGACGCTGCGGCTACAACTTCAGCAGCGCCTCCAGATTCTTCCACAGTATCCTGTCTTTTTCATCCTGCGTGAGAGACTTCAGGCTCTGCACCCAGCCTCCGGGCCCGGGCTTCCACGGCACGAAGGGCCAGTCACTGCCGAGAACCACGTGCTCGGCGCCCACCCGGTCGAGCAGGAAACGCAGCGCTTCTTCGCTGCTGGTCACGGTGTCGTAGTACAAGCGCTTCTGGTACTCGCTCGGCGGCAACGGGGTGCGTTGGCCTTCGGGGAGTCTTTCCCAGCCGCGGTCTAGCCGCCCCATCGCGTAGCATGCGGGGCCGCCGCCGTGGGCGATGCAAATACGGATATCCGGGCACGCTTCCAGCACGCCACCGCAGATCAGCACCGCGGTGACGATCGCGTCGTCGAGGATGACGCCGAGACTGTTATAAAGCCCATGACGCGTCATGCGCTCGCGCAAAAAATTGTTTTGCGGTTGCGGGTGATAGAAGAGCACGGCGCCCATGGCTTCCGCGGCCTTGAAGAACGGCAGAAATTTCGGCTCGTCCCATTGTTCGCCGTTGACGTGGGTGTCGAGCTCAGCCCCCTTAAGGCCGAGCTTGGTGACTGCGCGCTCCAGCTCGTTGATGGCGGTCTTCACGTCCTGCATGGGTAGCGTGGCGAGCCCGGCGAAACGCGCAGGCCACTGGCGGGCGGTGGCGGCGATCTCTTCATTGACGTCGCGCGCCAGCGCCAACCCCTGCGCCGCGTCGAGGTGGTAGCCAAAGAACGGCGTGTGAACAGAGAGTACTTGCACATCCACGCCCTGTGCATCCATATCCTGCATCCGCTGTTCCGGCGTAAAACGCACCTTGGGCGAGGTCAGCTCGGTGCGCTTGCCGCCTCCCACCATGGCGCCGGCGCCAACGCCGGGTTCGTGCCGAAAACCGTACCATTCCGCTTGCGCATCGGCGGCTTTTAATAGCGAACGCGGGACCACATGCGCGTGGATGTCGATGGTTTTCATTATGCGGCAACCGCTTGCTGTTCCACCGTAGGTGCATGCCCCATCAGCGTGGTCCGGCGCACGTCGCGCACCTCGTGGGCCGGGAACGGACGCCCGCGATGCATGGTCTGGCGGTTGTCCCACATCACCAGATCATTCACCTGCCACTGATGTGAATAGACGAATTCGCGTTGTGTCGCGTGTTCCATCAGATCGCGCAGCAGCAGCCGCGCCTCCGGCAGTTGCCAGCCGAGTATGGTGCCGGCGTGGGACGACAGGTAGATCGATTTGCGCCCGGTGCGCGGCAGGATGCGCACCAGCCGCTGGCGCACGGGCTTGAAGCGTTCGCGCTCTTGCTCTGTGAACTCGCGGAAACCGATGAGATCGCGCGAGTACAGTTGCGAATGCTCGCATACCAATGGCTCGATCAATTCCCTGGTTTCGTCGTCCAGTGCCTCGTACGCAGCACCCATGTGCGCGAACTCGGTATTGCCGCCCTTCGAGGGTATGCGTAGTGCGCGCAGCAGCGAGTATTTCGCCGGCACCGCCTTGAACGACGAATCGGAGTGCCACAAACGATTGCCGATGGCGAACAGGCGCTTCCGATCATCGCGCCCGTACGGCTGGTTGTTGCCGTCGAGGTTCGAGACGTCGGCGAAGTTCGGCGGCAAGCGGAAATCCGCGGCATTGCGCAGGCTGTTGTTGACGGTGTTTTCCAGCGGGCCCAGCGCTTGGGTGAAAGCGAGGTGCTGCTCGTTAGTCAGGGGTTGATCGTGAAATACCAGCACGGCATGGCGGTCCATGCCATCGTGAATTTCCTCTGCTTGAGCGGCGGTCAGCGGCTCGCGCAGGTCGATGCCGTCTACTTCGGCGCCGATGCACGTTCCCAGCGGGCGAACTCTAATGGACATGATGCAAATCTCCTCGAATCAAAGTTTCAAAACAGGGGGGGTTCTTCAACGACCGCAAGCCAGCGCCTCAATCGGCTTTGGCGCCGGAAATCCTGACCTGCGTCCTCAATCGTTCGATTTCTATCGCAATAAACTGATCAAACTGCGCCGGCGTACTTCCCACCGGCTCTTTGTCCGCCTCGGCAAGGTGCGCCTTGACAGCCGGCTGAGTCAGCACCTTCACAATCGCCTCGTTCAGTTTATTCACGATAGCGGCAGGCGTTTTGGCCGGCGCGGAAATGCCACCCCATGACGCCGTTTCATAGCCGGGCAGCAAATCGCCGATCACCGGAGCATTGGGCAACAGCGGCGAACGCTTCTTGCCGGTGACGGCGAGCGCCTTGATCGATCCAGCCCTGATATGCGGCAACACTTCGATCAGCGGCGCAAATATGGTGTGAATCTCGCCGCTGAGCAGAGCTATGGTCGCAGGGGCGCCGCCCTTGTACGGTACGTGCACCATCTTTCCCGCAACCATATTGTTGAACAACGCGGCGGCGAGGTGCTGCGAAGTGCCGTGTCCGCCTGAACCGTAGTTCACCGTGTGCTGGCCGCTTTTCACATAGGCAATGAACTCGGCGAGATTGGCGACGGGCAGGTTGGGGACCACCACCAGCACGTTGGAAGACGAAAAGGTTTGTGACACATGCGCGAAGTCGCGCATAAAATCGTAGCGCAGATTCCTGTACAGGCTCATGTTAGCCGCCATCGTGGCGCCTGAAACCAAATACGTGTAGCCGTCGGGAGCGGCGTTGGCGACCAGCTCTGCCGCGATATTGCCGCCTGCCCCGGGCCGATTGTCGACCAGCAAAGTCTGACCGAGCACCGGTCGCAGGCCCTCCGCCAGCACGCGGGCGGTTTGATCCGTGCTGCCGCCGGCCGAAAAGGGAACCACCAGTCTGAGCGGCCGGGTAGGCCAGGTCTGGGCGAACACCGGGAATGCCGCCTGCGCCAACAGCAACACACCGCCGATCACCGCCCTAAGTAGCCTCAACATGATGGTCTCCCTGGTTACCGTCGCTGCACCTGCAAAACGCAGGCAATTCGCAGGCAATTCAACTCTGCCCTGTTCACATGTCTGCCCGATGACGGCGATGTCGCGTTGATCCGGCGCTGCCGATATTGGGCCTTATTCACGATAGCTTACTCGGCAATCTGGCGCCTTTCCAGTGTTATCGACAGCACGCTGCGTCAGGCTGTTGAGGCAGGACTTGCACTTCGCTGTAAGTGGTCCCTCGCCCTGAAGGGGAACGAGCTCCTTTGATCCGTATAAATGCCGATGCCACCACATCAGTTTTAATCGCCCCTTCGCGCTGCACCTGCC
Source organism: Bordetella parapertussis (assembly GCA_945864585.1). Lineage (GTDB taxonomy): Bacteria > Pseudomonadota > Gammaproteobacteria > Burkholderiales > SG8-41 > UBA5216. The sequence goes on from CAMBCF010000018.1 coordinate 31,927, forward strand.
ACCATGTTCCCGCGAAATTTCGCGTAAGATATCGTTGTAACGCAATGGAGAAAGCACATGACACAACTTCTTGAGCAGGCCCTGTTGGCGGTGGCTAAGCTTCCTGACCCGGAACAGGATGTGCTTGCGGCCCTCCTGCTTCAAGAAATTGCCTCGGAGCAACGGTGGTCGGACGCCTTTGCGAAATCTCAGGGTGTTCTTGCGCGGCTGGCTGAGGAAGCCCTTGCGGAGCATGCTGACGGACAGACTCAGTCGTTCCCGTAGCATTGAAATCCGAGACAACGGAAAAATTCAGGGCGCTTTTCTCGCGGGCGTCCGAGCCCATTCAGCGGAAGATACGGGCCGCGCATATTTTATGGTTAGAGAATCCCGCGCATCCATCGCTTCGGTTCAAAAAGGTTCATGAACGATTGCCTGTTTATTCCGCGCGTGTAGATCTCGATTGGCGGGTCGTTGGCGTAATGCGAGGCAATACCGTGATCTGGTTTTGGGTCGGGCCTCACCAGGAATATGAGAAATTTCTAAAGCAACTCTGAGCGCGTGCAGGCCGTGAGTCGAAGGATCTTTCCAGATGCTTCGCATGGTTAAACGAACTGGATTCTGGCTTTCGCCAGAATGACGAGCTGGGATTCATACGCTGTTCTCTTTATATCCAACGCCTTAAAATAGTGCCATTGGTATCAGGAACCATACCGGGACCAGGCACGGAGAAGAAAATCATGCGCATCGTTCTGATCGGGGTCTCGCACTGGCATACCCCGTTTTATTCCACCCCGGTGCTGGCGATGACTGATGCCGCGATCGTTGGCGTCAGCGACCCCGATGCCGCGCGCGCGGCGCCGCTGGCCGGCAAGGCAAAGTGCCCGGTGTTTACGGATTATCGGGAGATGTGCGCGAAGCTCAAGCCGGACTTTGCTTTCGTGCTCGGCCGCCACTGCGACATGGCTGCGCAGGCGCGCTTTCTGATCGACAGCCGCATTCCCTTCGCGATCGAGAAACCCTGCGCGGTCAATGCCGCGGAGGCGCATGACATCGCGCGCCGCGCCGCAAGCGCCGGCGTGTTCGCCGCAGTGCCGCTGGTGTTCCGCTACTGTCCGCTCATCGCTACCATACGCGAGCTCGCCGCAGGAGAACAAATTCAGTATCTGTCGTTCAAATTCGTCGGCGGCATGGTCGATCGTTACCACCAGCAAAACGTGGAATGGGTGATCGATCGCGTGACTTCAGGCGGCGGACCGCTGCTGAATCTGGGCATCCATTTCGTCGATCTGTGCCGCGTGCTTCTGGACAACGCAGAGTTGACGGTGAGCGGCGCGATGATGTCCAATCGCGCCGCCGGCCTCACCATCGAGGATCACGCCATCATGCTGATGCATGGTGGCGGCGCGAGCTGCATAGTCGAAACGGGCTATCTATATCCGGCGCCGAACTCGGTGTTTGACATGCATTACAGCATCCGCACCGAAAAACATTATTTTGCGGCGCGCGACAACGGGATGCTGGAAATCGTTACCAATGACCGGCAACGCACCGCGCGCGAGATGAAGCTGACCAATGTGTTTTTCTACCCGGAATTCGTCCACGACACATTGCGCCGGGTGCGGGAGGGCCGCCCGCCGATCGCGGACCTCGCGGACAATGCCGCTTCGGTCGCATTGATCGAGGCGGCCTACGCGATGTCGCCACTCCCGGCTGTGCCGATTAGCGCCCCATGAACACGGGTTTGCGTTTTTCCATGAATGCGGTGCGGCCTTCGGTGTAGTCCGCGCTGGCGAAGCAATCGTCCACCACGCGCTCGCATAAGGCATGGTCGCGCTGGCTGTCGTCTTTGGCGATTTGGTTGAGGCACGCCTTCACCGCTTTTAGTGTGAGCGGTGCATTGCCGCCGATGGTGTTGACATAGTTGGCGACGTATTCTTCCAGTTTATCCGCCGCCAGCACGCGGTTGACCAGACCCATGTCTTTGGCTTCCTGCGCATCGAACTGGCGCGCGGTGTAAAAAATCTCGGCCGTGTTTGCCGGTCCGACGATATCGACCAGGCGCTTTAACGCGTTGTATTTGTAGCCTACGCCGAGCTTGCCGGCGGGGACGCCGAAGCGCGAATCTTCGCTGCAGATGCGCAGATCGCAGGTGAGCGCGGTGCCCAGCCCGCCGCCCATGCAAAAGCCGCGGATCATCGCAATCGTGGGCTTCGGACATTCGAGCAATTTGGTGGCGATGGCAACGGAGACTTTGTTGTATTCGGTGACGGCTTCAGCGGTGGCGCGCTTTTCCTTGAATTCGCTGATGTCCGCGCCGGAGACGAACGCTTTGTCGCCCGCGCCTTTTAACACGATGACGCGTATCGCCGGATCGGCAATGAAATCGTCTAACGCGATGTCGAGCCCCAGCCACATGTCGAACGACATGGCGTTGCGCTTGGCGGGATTGTTGAAAGTGATCCAGCCGGCGGCGCCGTCTTTATGCGCGAGAAGTTTTTCGGTGCGGGTGTCGATGGTCATGGGTATCCTTAAAATTGGCTACGGTTTGTCGGGCAGTAAGGCCACGCCTTGCGCGACCCAGGCATCAATTTCTGTCGTGCTAAAGCCGATATCCGCCAGCACCTCACGCGTGTGTTCGCCCTTGCCCGGCGTTTGCATGCGGATCGACAGATCATGTGTGCCCATCTCCAGTGGCAGTCCGGGAATGTTGGCGCGTTTGCCGTTCTGAAAATGCATGTAAAGCATATGGCCGCCCTGATTCAGATGCACATCGTCAAACAGATCGGACGGCCTGGCGAGTGGCGCAAACGGAATGTTCAATCGTTCCAGCACTGCGGCCATGTCGGCATAGGTGCGCAGCTTGACGATGTTCTCGACCACCGGCGCCAGCCGCTCGTGCTGTGCCGCGCGCTGCGGATTGGTTTTAAGCGACGGGTCGGCGAGCAGGTCGTTGAGTTGGTATTCCTTGCAGAAGGCGCGCCAGTGATTGTCGCTGGTGATGGCGATAAAAATGGTTTTTGCGTCCACGGTGGTGAAGGTTTCATAAATGGCCCAGGAACTCAATTTCTCCGGCATCGGCGGCGGCTCATTCCCGGTGACGACTTGTCCGGTCATGTGTTGCGCTACCATAAACGCGGTGGATTCAAACAGCGCGCTTTTCACCAGTTGCCCGCGCCCGGTGCGTTCGCGCTCACGCAGCGCTGAAAGGATGCCGATGGCGCCGAACATGCCGCCCATGAGATCGACCACCGACGCGCCCGCGCGCAGCGGCCGGCCGCGCGGCCCGGTCATGTAGGCCAGTCCGCCCATGAACTGCACCACTTCATCCAGCGCCGGGCGATGTTCGTAGGGGCCGCCCAGAAAGCCCTTTAACGCGCAGTAAATGAGCCGCGGGTTGCGTTTTGACAGTTCGTCGTAACCCAGGCCGAGTTTATCCATGGTGCCGGCAGCGAAGTTTTCAATCAGCGCGTCCGCGGTGGCGATAAGCTGGTGCACGATGGTTTTGCCGGAATCTGATTTCAGGTCGAGGCAGATGCTGCGCTTGTTGCGGTTGTAGAGCGGGAACATCCCCGCGCCAAAGCCGCCGTTGTGGCGCGTGCGCTCGCCTTCGGGTGGTTCAACTTTGATCACATCGGCGCCCAGATCGGCGAACACGACCGAGCACGAGGGGCCCATCACGGTGTGGCCCAGTTCGATGATGCGCATGCCGGCAAGCGGCAGAGGTTGTGTGTTCATGATGACTTGATGTTGCGGCAGGGGTGAACCGTACGGAGATTGTAAAGGCGCATTATCGCAGCAAGCACGGCGTCGCACGCCGGCCTGCGGTATAGTGTGATGGCGGGCTTATAAGCAATGATAACAAATTGAAGTGATCGTTTTTGACAGGAGCAAACATGTTCAGTCTTGCAGGAAAAGTCGCGCTGATAACCGGTTCCACCAAGGGCATCGGCAAATCCATAGCCGAAGAAATGGCGAATGCCGGCGCGAAGGTAGTGATCTCCAGCCGCAAAGCCGACGCCTGCGATGCGGTGCGCGCGGAGTTTGCCGCGCGCGGGCAGGAAGCGTTGGCGGTGCCGTGCAACGTGGGTGACAAGGTGGCGGCGCAAAACCTGGTCGATACCGTCATCAAGCAGTGGGGCCGCATCGACATCCTGGTGTGCAATGCGGCGTCGAACCCGCATTTCGGGCCGTTGGCCACGGCTTCCGATGAGATGTTCGACAAAATCATGCAGACCAACGTCAAGAGCGTATTCTGGCTCGGCAATATGGTGTTGCCGCAGATGGGTGAACGCGGCGAAGGCGGTGCGATGATCATCATCTCCAGCATCGGCGCGCTGCGCGGCAGTCAGGTGCTGGGGCTTTATGGCACATCCAAAGCGGCGGAAGCGGGGCTTGCCCGCGCGCTGGCGGTGCAGTGGGGGCCGCAGAATATCCGCGTCAACACCATAGCGCCGGGATTGGTCAAGACCGATTTTGCCAAAGCGCTGTGGTCGGACGCCGCACGGCTTAAGTCACGCGAAGCGACAACGCCGCTGCGCCGCATCGGCGCGCCGAAAGACATCGGCGGCGTGGCGGTATTTCTGGCGTCGGAGGCAGGCTCGTTTGTTACCGGGCAGATGATCGTGGTGGATGGCGGGGTGACGATTGCGGGGTCTTGAAGTTCTCAAGAGCGCAGCGAAATCGAATCGCCGCACGAGGGCACAGATTTCTGATGTTGCCGCGATTTGCGGCGCAATGGAATCGACGATGCGCTGATGAGTGCTTGCCCGTGCACGCGCATTCGTCCTTGACCCGCAACGCCAGCGTATCTACAATGTAGAAACATACCGGTTTAACGCAGGAGGAGGCTATGGACGCAGTGATCAGAAAATGGGGCAACAGTCCTGCGGTGCGGCTCAATTCGTCCGCCATGAAGATCGCGGCATTCGACATTGAGCAGCGTGTGACGATCAAAGCCACCAAAGGGCGCATCGTGATTGAGCCTGCCGATAAACTTGAGTTCAAACTTGAAGATCTGATGGCCGGCATCACCCCTGAAAACATTCACGGTGAAGTCGATTTTGGGGGCCCTGCCGGCAAGGAAGCGCTGTAGTGGCAAGGCGGGCTTACGTGCCAGACGCAGGCGACGTAGTCTGGCTTGAATTTGACCCCCAGGCAGGTCATGAGCAAGCAGGGCATCGACCGGCACTGGTGATGAGCCCCTCCCTGTACAACAGCAAGACAGGCTTGATGATCTGTTGTCTTCTGTCTACAAAGATCAAAGGCTATCCTTTTGAGGTGCGGATCGAAGTGAGTGGGCAGGCGAGTGTCGTACTCTCAGACCAAGTCAAGTCACTGGACTGGAAGGTTCGCAAGGCCAGGAAAAAGGGATCCGTTCCCGAAGCCGTCATGTTCGAGGTTCGAGCCAGGATCAAAGCGCTGCTTGTCATCAAGTAATCGCCTGTGGCAATGCCCTTGCATCACATGCACACCCTACGAAAAAAATAATGGAAAAACAGCACCGTAACGTCCTCGTACTCTCCGCCTGTCAGGCCACGCTGCAAACCGGCGGCGTGACGCTGGTTGCCATTACCGGGCTGGCGGGTTTGGCGTTGGCGCCGCATACCGCATTCGCCACGGTGCCGTTGACTTGTTATGTGATCGGCTCGGCGATCACAACGATTCCGGCGTCGATGCTGATGAAATCCATCGGCCGCCGCGCGGGCTTTCAGGCGGGCACCGGCATCGGCATGCTGGGCGCTGCGCTGTGCGGGCTGGCGATTTACCTGGCGAATTTCTGGTTGCTGTGCATCGGCATGGTCGTGATGGGTTCGTATACGGCATTTGGCAAGTATTACCGTTTTGCCGCGGCTGATGTGGCCGAGCCCGGTTTCCGCGCCAAGGCGATTTCGCTGACGCTGGCGGGCGGCATCGTCGGCGGATTTGTCGCGCCGGAAATGGCCAAGCGCACCAAGGATTTATTTGCCGAGCACGTGTTTCTGGGTTCGTACCTGTCGCTGATCGCGGTATGCATGATTGCCGCGCTGCTGTTGGCGTTGCTGGACATTCCGCGGCTGTCGGAACAGGAGCGCAAGGAAGGCGGCCGTCCCTTGCGCGAGATCATGCGCCAGCCGGTGTTTATCGTGGCGGCGCTGGCGGGAGCGTTGTCGTACGGCATCATGAATTTGTTGATGACGTCCACGCCGCTGGCGATGCACGCGCACCATCATCATTTCAACTCGGCGGCGTTTGTGCTCGAGTGGCACGTGCTCGGCATGTACGGGCCCTCGTTCTTCACCGGCTCGCTGATACAAAAGTTTGGCGTGCTGAAGGTGATACTCGCGGGTATTGCGCTGTTGTTCGTGGCCGTGTTGTGCGCATTGGCCGGCACCGACGTGGTGAATTTCTGGCTGGCGCTGTTCGTGCTCGGTGTCGGCTGGAATTTTATGTACGTGGGTGGCTCGACGTTGCTCACCGAGTGTCACACGCCCGCTGAACGCGCCAAGACGCAGGCCGCGAACGACTTCGCGGTGTTTGTCACCATGGCGATTTCGTCGATGTCATCGGGACTGTTGCTTAACGCCAGTGGCTGGCACGCGGTGAATTACGGCACCATTCCGTTTTTGCTGCTGGCGCTGGGTGCGACCCTGTGGCTGATTTGGCTGCGGCGCGGCGGCAACCCGGGTGTTGCGCCGGTGGCAGCGCAGGCGAGCCGTCAATCCTGAAGTTTTGCGCAAAACTTTGTAAGCAATTGTGCCGGCGCACGCCGGTCTCCAGAGTATTATCATAAGTATATGTTTTTAAAGAAATTATTATTTTTTCTCTACATCTGCGAGCGTTGTAACCGCCGGCACGCAACTGCGTTATTGGATGAGTGCCTAAGCCAAGCTGGAAAGTCCTCATTCTTTAAACGCCAACAGGCACACGCAAAGGAATTGCAATGATCAAAAAAATGACGGCGATTTTGAGTGCGCTGCTGTTGATGAGCGGCGCGGCCACCGTGGCAATTGCGCAGATAGCGCCCGACGCGCTGGTCAAGAGCACGGTAGATGAAGTGTTGTGCGTGATCAAAGCCAACAAAGACCGGCGCCTGCTCAACGACGTGGTGGAGAAAAAAGTACTGCCCCATTTTGATTTTCAGGCGATGACGCGCCAGGCGGTCGGCAGACACTGGCGCGAGGCGACGTCCGCGCAGCAGCGGTCGCTCGAGAATGCGTTTCGCGCACTGCTGGTGACGACTTACACCACGGCGTTGACGCAATCGAGCACTGCGGATCAAACCGTTGAAGTGCGTCCGCTGGTGGTGCGCCCTGCGGATGATGACGTTACGGTGAGAACACTGGAGAAAGATTCGTCTCGCAAGCCGCTGGCGGTGGATTACCGTCTTGCCAAGGCGGCCAACGCCTGGAAGGTTTACGACGTGGTGGTCGAGAACCTGAGTCTGGTCACCAACTATCGTGATTCGTTCAACAGCGAAATCGGCAGGGCGGGTATCGACGGCTTGATCAAAGCGCAGGAGGCAAAAAACCGGGTGAACGCCGCAGGTTGATTAACGCGTTATCGCGCGGGGCCGAACTTTTCAGCCTCGCGCTGTGCCTATCCATCAATTGCGCATGCGTGTGATGCGAGTCACCTCGGGCACCCGCCGCAACTCGCGCATGATACGCGCCAGATGCATCCGGTTCACCACCTGCAGGGTGAATTGCATGCTGGCGTATTTGCCGCCATCCTGCGGTTCGACGGCGACATTCTGGATGTTGGATTCCGCGTCGGCGATGCTGGCAGCCACCTGCGCCAGCACGCCGCGTTGATTGGCGACGACGATACGCACATTCACATCGTGCAGCTTGCTGGATTCGTTGTCCCACTCTACATCAAGCACACGCTCGGGTTCGGCGTGCGATTTCGCCAGCACCAGGCAATCGTGGGTGTGTATCGCCATACCCTGACCCTTGCTGATGAGACCGACGATGCGGTCCCCCGGAATGGGATGGCAGCACTTGGAGAACTGCAGCGCCATGCCTTCGGCGTCGTGTATCACCACCGGTCCCATGGCGGGATTTTCGCCTGCCACGCTCTCGCGTATTGACAATAACTGGCGCGCCACCACCACGCCGTGGCGTTTGCCCAGGCCTATGTCGGAGAGAATGTCCGCGCGCGACAGGGCATTATTGTCGCGTGACAGCTTCAGCCACTGCTGCTCGGTTATGACGTTCAGGCTGGACTTGAAGGCTGACAAGGCCTGATTCAACAGCCGCTCGCCCAACTGCACCGATTCGTCGAAGTGCATGGTTTTCAAAAAATGGCGGATGTGCGCGCGCGCTTTCGCGGTGGCGACAAAATTAAGCCACAGCGGATTGGGCTTGGCGTGCGATGCGGTAATGATTTCCACGCGGTCGCCGTTTTTGAGTGATTGCCGCAGGGGCATCAGTTCCTGGTTGATCTTGACCGCAACACAGCGGTTGCCCACGTCGGTATGCACGGCATAGGCGAAATCCACCGCGGTGGCGCCGCGCGGCAGCGCCATGATCTTGCCCTTGGGCGTGAACACGTAGACCGCATCCGGGAACAAATCCACCTTCAGGTGTTCCAGAAATTCCACCGGGTCGCCCGGCTCCGTATGCATTTCCAGCAGGCTTTGCAGCCACTGGTGGGTTTTTTTCTGCATCTCGGTGATGGATTGATCCGAGCTTTTGTAGAGCCAGTGCGAGGCCACGCCGGCTTCGGCGATTTTGTGCATTTCCTGGGTGCGGATCTGCATCTCAATCGGGCTGCCGAACGGGCCGAACAGATGCGTGTGCAGTGACTGATAACCGTTGGCCTTGGGGATCGCGATGTAATCCTTGAATTTTCCGGGTATCGGTTTATACAACCCGTGCAACACGCCCAGCGTGACGTAACACGCGTGCACATCCTTGACCACGATGCGAAAGCCGAACACATCGTGCACTTGCGCAAACGACAGATGTTTTTCACGCATCTTGCTGTAGATCGAATACAAATGCTTCTGACGGCCCTGCACCTGTGCCGCGATGCCGTTATCGTGCAGGCGTTTTTCGATGCTGGCGAGCACCTTGCCCACCACCTCACGGCGGTTGCCGCGCGCGGCGGTTACCGCCTTGGTCAGCACGCGGCAACGATCGGGATACAGATACTTGAATGACAGATCGTCCAGCTCCTGATAAATGCTGTTCAATCCCAGGCGGTTGGCGATAGGCGCGTAAATTTCGAGCGTCTCGCGCGCGATGCGGCGGCGCTTGTGGCCGGGCACCGCCTCGAGCGTGCGCATATTGTGCAGCCGGTCGGCGAGTTTGATCAGAATGACACGCACGTCGCGCGCCATCGCCAGCAGCATCTTGCGGAAGTTTTCAGCCTGCGCGTCTTCGCGCGACTCGAATTCCACCTTGTCGAGTTTGGACACGCCATCGACCAGCTCGGCCACCGGCTTGCCAAAGTTGCGCAGCAGGTCGTTTTTGGTGACGGCCGTATCTTCCATCACGTCGTGCAGCAGGGCCGCCGTCAGCGCCTGTGAATCGAGGTGCCACTTGGCCAGAATGCCGGCGACCGCCAGCGGGTGCGAGATATACGGCTCGCCGGAATTGCGAAACTGCCCCTGGTGCGCCGATTCGCTGAATTGATACGCAGCTTGCAGCTGCGAGATATCTTCCGGCTTAAGGTAGCCGGCGCATTCCTTGAACAGTGCCGCGCCGTCGGGCATCCCGGAATTGTTGCGCCACAGTGATTAAAGTGTTGATTTTACGAGAATTTCTTTGCCATACTTGCCTGCCGCCATTTCGCGCAGCGCGATCACGGTGGGCTTGTCGCGATTGGCTTCAACCATCGCTTGCGAGCCGTTAGCGATCTGGCGCGCGCGAAAGGTTGCGGCAAGCGCCATCTCGAAACGGTTGGGGATGAGTCTCAAGCAGTCTTCTACAGTGATGCGGGCCATGGGTTTTCCAGTCTTCCAGTTGTAATGCGGTCGATTAGCGGGTGGGCGGATTCAGCAATTGATCGATGATTTCGCGATAGCGCGTGATCTGGCGTTCGCGCTTAAGCCTTTCGGCAACCACAATCGCGGCCAGTTCCCGCGCCGCGCGATCGAATTCCTGGTTGATGATAACATATTCGAAATCAATGAGATGCGCGATTTCCTCGCGCGCATTGCGCAGGCGCTGTGCGATCACCCCCGGCGCATCGGTGCCGCGGCCCTTAAGCCGCGACTGCAGCACCTCGTAGGACGGCGGCACAATGAAAATACCAATCGCGTCACTGTGCGTGCCCCGCACCTGAAGCGCGCCCTGCCAGTCGATTTCGAGCAGGATGTCCTGACCCGCGGCGCGGCGCTCGCTCATCCACTGATGCGAGGTGCCGTAGTGATTGCCGTGTACCAGCGCGCTTTCCACGAATTCACCGTTCGCGCGCAGGCGCTCAAACGCCGCAACATCGACAAAATTGTATTCGCGCCCGTTGACTTCGCCCGCGCGCGGCGCGCGCGTGGTGAACGACACCGACAGGCGCACCTGGGGATCGCACTTTAACAGCGCCGCCACCAGGCTGGTTTTTCCGGCGCCGGAGGGCGCGCTTACGATGATGAGGTTGCCGGTCACTCGATGTTCTGTATTTGTTCGCGCATTTGTTCAATCAACAATTTGAGGTCCATCGACACCTGCGTGATTTCAATGTCAGCGGCTTTAGAGCCGAGCGTGTTGGCCTCGCGATTTAACTCCTGCATCAGGAAATCCAGCCGTTTTCCCGCAGCACCCCCTTTGGCGAGGATACGTCGCAATTCGGCCATGTGGGTTTTAAGCCGCGTGAGTTCTTCGTCGACATCGATTTTGCCGGCGTACAGCGCCACTTCCTGACGGATGCGTTCGTCGTCGGCATTGGCCAGCGCATCGCGCAGACGCTGATTGAGTTTTTCCTGGAATGCGGCGATGGCGGCGGGCATTCTGGGCGCCACTTCCTGCACGCATTTTTCAATCGCGGTGGCGTGTTCGAGTATGGCGTCTTTCAGTTTTGCGCCTTCACGCGCGCGCGCCGCCATGAATTCATCCAGCGCCGCAGCGGTTAACGTGCGGCAGACGCGGTGCAGCGTTTCCGCCGGCAGCGTGTCCGCGCCCAGCATGCCGGGCCAGCGCAGCACATCGGCCGCGCGCAGCGTCCCGGCTTGCGGGAATACCTTGAGCACCTGCGCATTGAGCGTGGCGAGCTGCTGCAACATCGCTGTATTGAGCTCAGCTGCCGCGGGTGTGGTTGCCGATGCCGTGAGCGAAATGCGGCACTCGATCTTGCCGCGCGTCAATTTTGCCGCAAGCAATTCACGCAAAGCCGGTTCCACCGCGCGCAATTCCTCCGGCAGCCGGAACTGAATGTCGAGGTAACGGTTGTTGACCGCGCGAATTTCAAGGGTCAGCATGCCCGTAAACGCGCCATCGGCCAACGCTTGGGCCGCAACCGCGTAACCGGTCATACTGCAAATCGTGGGGTAATTGTTCACGAGGGGCTCACGTATAATCCGCTTTCAATGTTTGAAGCGGGAAGATAGCATGAGCACACGCCCCAGCGGAAGGAATCCAGACGCATTACGCGCGATCCGCATCACGCGGCGTTACACCTGCCACGCCGAAGGCGCGGTGTTGATCGAAAGCGGCAACACCAAAGTGCTGTGCACTGCCAGCGTGCTTGAAAAACAGCCGCCGCATCTGCGCGGCACCACCCAAGGCTGGGTGACGGCGGAATACGGCATGCTGCCGCGCTCCACGCACACGCGCATGGATCGCGAGGCGGCGCGCGGCAGGCAATCGGGCCGCACCCAGGAAATTCAGCGCCTGATCGGCCGTTCGCTGCGTGCGGTGATGGATTTGCAGGCGCTTGGGTCCCGCTCGATACATCTGGACTGCGATGTGCTGCAAGCCGATGGCGGCACGCGCACGGCCAGCATCACCGGCGCCTTCGTCGCGCTGCACGATGCGGTGAGCGGCTTGCTGGCGAAGCAAATCATCAGCGCGACGCCGATCCGCGATCATGTTGCGGCGGTGTCTGTGGGCATGCACGCCGGCACGCCGCTGCTCGATCTGGATTACGCTGAAGATTCCACCTGCGACACCGACATGAATGTGGTGATGACCGGCAGCGGCGGCCTGATCGAAATTCAGGGCACCGCCGAAGGTGCGCCGTTTTCGCGTGCGCAAATGGATGCCATGGTGGAACTCGCGCAAAATGGCATCCGCGCTTTGATCGCCGCGCAGCGGGTGGCGCTGGCGCAGGCATAGAAGTTCATAACCTATTGTTTTAAAATAAATTGTTGTGAACCTAGACAAGCTGGTTATCGCCTCCGGTAATGCCGGAAAAGTGCGCGAATTTCGCCAGTTGTGTGAGCCGCTGGGGATGACGATTCTGACGCAATTCGAATTGGGCATAGTTGACGCGGACGAGCCGCATTGCACCTTTGTCGAAAACGCCCTGGCCAAGGCGCGCCATGCGAGCCGCGCGTCGGGACTGCCGGCGTTGGCGGATGATTCGGGCATCTGCGTGGCGGCGCTGGGCGGCGCACCGGGTGTACGCTCTGCTCGTTTTGCCACAGAGGATGCACCCGTGGGTGACACGCAGGACGCGCGCAACAATGCGAAGTTGATCAGGATGCTGGACGGCACGGCCAATCGCAGCGCGCATTACACCTGTGTGCTGGTGCTGGTGCGCCACGCCGATGATCCCGAACCCCTCATCGCTGAAGGGCGCTGGAATGGTGAAATTATCGCCGCGCCGCGCGGTGAGGGCGGCTTTGGTTACGATCCGTATTTTTATGTGCCGGCATTCAGCAAGACTGCGGCGGAACTAACGCCCAATGAAAAGAACAAGATCAGTCATCGCGGCCAGGCGCTGGCGCTGCTGGTAGCCAGGCTCCAGCGGTGCGTGAGGCGTGAGCCGTGAGCCGCGCGGAGACCGGGCGCGATACCACGCCTCACGCCTCACGCCTCACGCCTCACGGCCGACTCCTCACGCCTCACGCAAAACCGCGCTTCACCGCGCTGCCGCCGCTGGCGCTCTACATCCATATCCCGTGGTGCCTGCGCAAATGCCCGTATTGCGATTTCAATTCGCATGAGATACGCGGGGCGCGCGGCGACATTCCGGAGCAGGCGTATGTGGCCGCGCTGGTCGCCGATTTAGAGCAGACGCTGCCGCGCGTGTGGGGCCGGCGCATCCACAGTGTGTTTTTTGGTGGCGGCACGCCGAGTTTACTGTCGGGCGCGGCGGTGGACGCGATACTCGCGGCGGTGCGTGCGCGCCTGCCGTTGAACCCCGATGCGGAGATCACGCTGGAGGCGAATCCCGGCACGGTGGAGGCGCAGCGCTTTCGCGAGTACCGGGCCGCCGGGGTGAATCGTTTGTCGCTCGGCATCCAGAGTTTCAATCCATGCCACCTGAAAGCGCTGGGGCGCATCCACGACGATACGCAAGCACGGCGCGCCATCGACATTGCGCGCGAGCATTTCGATAATTTCAATGTGGATTTGATGTACGGTTTGCCGCAACAAAACGTGACCGAGGCGCGCGCCGACGTCGAAGCCGCGCTGGCGTTCGAGCCGCCGCATCTGTCGGTCTATCACCTGACGCTGGAACCCAACACCTACTTTCATCGTTATCCGCCGCCACTGCCGGATGACGATACCTCGGCCGCAATGCAGGCCGAAATCGAAGCCCTGCTGGCGGCGCGTGGTTATGACAATTACGAAACCTCGGCGTTCGCGCGGCCTGCCATGCGTTGCCGGCACAATCTGAATTACTGGCTATTCGGCGATTACATCGGCATCGGCGCGGGCGCGCACGGCAAGCTTTCGTTTGCCGACCGCGTGGTGCGCGAAGCACGCTACCGCCAGCCGCTGCAGTTCATGGAACAGGCCGCCGCCGGCAACGCGATCCAGGAAACACACGAGGTCGCTGCCGGCGAGCTTGGTTTTGAGTTCATGATGAACGCGCTGCGCCTGAATGGCGGTTTCGACCTGCGCTTGTTTGCCGAACGCGCTGGCGTGCCGCTGACCAGCGTGTTAAAACCACTGCAGGCGGCGGAGCAGCGCGGATTGATCACGCGGGATCATCAGCGCCTCGCGCCGACGCTGCTGGGGCGGCGCTTTCTGAATAATTTGCTACAATTGTTTCTCCCGGATTAGAGAAGGAGTACGGTATGCATGGCGTCATCAAAACAACCCTCAGCGCGGCGGCGCTGATGATCATGGCAGGCGCACCGGCAATGGCGCAAACCCCTGCACCAGGCGCCGGGCAGGCCTCGGGACAAGCCTCAGTGCAAGCCTATCCCAACAAGCTGGTGCGATTTGTGGTGACCTATCCGCCGGGCGGCAGTTCCGATGTGATGGCGCGCATTATCGGCCAGCAGTTGAGTGAATACTGGGGCCAGCCGGTGATCGTCGAGTCGCGGCCGGGCGCGGACGGCTCCATCGGCATGGAGTACGCCTCGAAACAAGCGGCTGACGGTTACACCTTTTTGCTCGGCAATTTCGGTCCGGTGGTCGCCAAGCCGCTGCTGGCGAAAGTGAATTACGACTGGCAGAAGGATTTCGCGCCGGTGTCGCGCATTACCAACTCAGCGAATATTCTGGTGGCGCCGGTGACCCTGCCGGTGAAGAATGTGAAGCAACTGGTGGCGCTGGCAAAATCCCGCCCCGGTGAACTGACCTACGGCACCAGCGGCCCCGGCAGCATGTCGCACTTCGCGGGCGAAATGTTCCAGCGCATCGCCGGCGTAAAAATGATTACGGTCAATTACAAAGGCAATGCGCTGGCGGTCACCGACCTCATGGGCGGTCAGATCACCACCATGTTTTCAGACGCGGTGCCGGCGATGCAGGCCATGAAAACCGGCAAGCTGCGCGCGCTGGCGGTCACCAGCGAGAAGCGCTGGCCCTTCACCCCCGAATTGCCGACGCTGGCGGAAGAGGGTCTGAAAGGCTTTGCCGCGGTCAACTGGTGGGGCATACTGTTTCCCGCGGGCGTGCCGCGACCGATCATCGACAAGGTCAATGCCGATCTGGCCAAGGCGCTGGCGACGCAGAATGTAAAGTCGCGCCTCGGTGATCTTGGCGTCGAAACCGTATCCAGCAGCCCGGAGCAGTTCGGCGCCTTCATGGCGAGCGAAACCGCGCGCTGGGGCAAGCTCATCAAGGAAGCGAATCTCAGGGTTGAAAAATGATGTTGCAGCGGGCGATCAGCCGCGCCGCGCGTTGAGTGACTCGCCGGTTCCTTCAATGGACATCAACGATTTAGCGCGCACCCTGGGCGAAAGTTTTCTTGAATCGCTGCCCGAACCGGTGTGGGTGAAAGACCTCGGGCATTGCTACGTGGCGGTAAACGTCGCGTTCCGCAGGCTGTGCGAGTATCAGGCGGGCGGCACTGAGCTCGAGGTTATCGACGTTACCGATTTCAATCTGTTCCCGCTGGAAATCGCGGAACAAAGCTTGCAGGAAGAACTGGATGTGATGACGACGCGCGAGGCGAAGCGCGGCGAGTTGTACATTTTTAATCTCGAGGGTCAGGCGCGCCAGTTCGAGACCCGCCGCATGGCGTTGCTGGACGACAGCGGCGCCGCCATCGGCACGCTCGGCATGGCGTTCGATGTGACGGATCAGGCGCAGCACCTGCTGCAGGTGGGCGAGAGCGAGCGCCAGCTTTCGCAACTGGTGGGCAAACTGCCGGTGGTGGCCTAGCAACGGCAGCCGGATGCCGATTGGAGCATGGCGTTTATCAGCGACGGCTGCCGTTATCTCAGCGGCTACGAGCCGGCAGAATTTATGGGCAATGCCGTGCGCACCTAGGGCTTGATCATTCACACCGAGGATTTGGCGGGCGCCTGGCACGAGGCGCAAAATCAGCTCTCCGAAGGCACTACCTACAGCATTGAATATCACATCATGTTGCCGGATGGCGAAGCGCGCTGGATACGCGAGCGCGGCGTCGCCATCAGCACCGCCGAAGGCGAACTCACATCGCTGCTCGGCGTGATCATGTATTACAGCGAGACGCGTCACTACCTTGATGAGATGGTGCATCGGGATACGCACGATACGCTGACCGGTGTCGCCAACCGGCCCTTGCTGGTGGACCACCTGCGCTGCGGCATCGCCTACGGCGAGCGCTATGAGCGCATGATCGCCACTTTCGTGGTCAATATTGATCACTTCAAATATGTCAATCAAAGTCTGGGCCACGACGCCGGCGACGAGCTATTAAAATGTGTCGCGCTGCGGCTGCGCGGCGCGCTGCGTGACCATGATTCGCTGGCGCAGCTGGGCGCCGATTCGTTCGCGATGACGCTGATCGATATCGATAATCTGGGCGGCGCCGCGCAGGCGATGACCCGCGTATTGGGCGCGGTACGTGCGCCGGTCATGCTCGGCGAGCAAAAGGTGGTGGTCACCTGCAGCCTGGGCTGCGCGCTGTATCCCAACGACGGCCTCGACCCGGAAACGTTGTTGCGCCGCGCCGACACCGCGATGCGGCACGCGCGCAGTCTCGGCGGCGATTATCATTATTTTTACTCGGCAGGCAGCGATAAACGCACCGCAGAGCGCTTGTATTTCGAGGCGAATCTGCGGCGCGCCGTTGACAACGGCGAGTTGCTGGTGCATTACCAGCCGCAGGTGTCGGCGCAGGATGGCCGCTTGATCGGGCTGGAAGCTTTGGTGCGCTGGCAGCACCCGGAGATGGGCATGGTGTCGCCGGTACGCTTTATCCCGGTGGCGGAAGAAAGCGATATCATCGTGAGCATCGGCACCTGGAGCTGGAAATTACCGAAGGCCTGATGATGAAGGATGTGGATGCGGTGGTGCTCAAACTGCAGGAACTGAAGAATCTGGGCTTGCAGGTGGCGATTGACGATTTCGGCACCGGCTATTCCAGCCTGAGTTACCTGCGGCGGTTTCCCATAGACCGTCTGAAGATCGATCAGTCCTTCACGCGCGAAGTGACTTCATCCAGCGATGGCGCCGCCATCGCGCGTGCGGTGATTCAACTCGGCCACGCGCTGGAGCTGCAGGTGATTGCGGAAGGCGTTGAAACCGAAGCGCAATTGAATTTTCTGCGCGAGAACAAGTGCGACGAGATGCAGGGCTATTTATTTTCGCGCCCGCTGGATCCGTCTGCGCTGCGTCAACTGCTGGCGGCGCGTAGCGAGCCGGATGCGTCGGGCAGCCTGCTCTATGCGCCGCCGGCGGCGCGTTTAAAAACAATATCCCAAATCCCGTGACCGAGTTTCAGTCCGCGCGCCTCGAATTTGGTGCGCGGCCTATAGTCCGGGCGCGGCGCAAAATCCGCCGCGGTATTTTCAAGCGCGGGCGTGGCGCCAAACACCGCCAGCATCTGCTGCGCGTATTCATGCCAGTCGGTGGCGGCGTGCAGATAGCCTGACGGTTTTAATTTGCCGGCCAGCGCCGCGGCCAGCGGCGCCTGGATAAGCCGCCGTTTTTGATGGCGTTTTTTCGGCCACGGGTCAGGAAAAAAAATGTGGATGCCATCCAGGCTTGCCGGCGCGATCATGTGATGCAGGACTTCCACCGCGTCGTGCTGGATGAGGCGCACATTGGTGAGCGCCAGGCTCTCGATTAGCTTGAGCAGACTGCCCACACCCGGCGTGTGTACTTCGATGCCGAGATAATCGTTTTGCGGCAGCGCGTGCGCAATGGCTGCGGTGGTTTCGCCCATGCCGAATCCGATTTCCAGAATTTTCGGCGCCGCGCGGCCGAACACCAGGTCAAGGTCGATGCAGGATTGCGAAAATGCCACGCCGTAGCGGGGTAACAGCGTCAGGTGTGCGCGGCTCTGCGCGTTGGAAATTCGGCCCTGGCGCAGCACGTAGCTGCGGATGTGGGGGTGGGCGTGAGGCGGAGAGGTCACGAGGCCAGGGGGAGCCTTGAACAGTGCGCGGGGCGCAAGCCACAATGATTGCCGAGGGGCAAACCTAAAAGCTTTACCGCAAAGACGCAAAAACGCAAAGGAAACGCAAAGAAAACCTTGGCCTCACTTTCCTTTGCGTGTCGTTCTTTGCGTTTTCGCGTCTTTGCGGTGGAGGGGTTGATCTTGTTCAAGCTACAACCGCTAAGATAGTGCTATGGAACTCTGAACGCTCAACCTGCCTTGCCGCCCGCTATCATGCCGCCCGTCGGCGAACTCGGCGACGCCGAATACAGCTTTTTCGGCATGCGCCCCGCCTGCCAGGCTTCGCGTCCGGCTTCGACGGCTTTTTTCATAGCGCTGGCCATCAACACCGGGTCGCGCGCGGCGGCGATCGCGGTGTTCATCAGCACCGCGTCACAGCCCAGTTCCATCGCAATCGCCGCGTCGGAAGCCGTGCCCACGCCCGCATCGACCACCACCGGCACCTTGGCATTTTCAATAATGATTTGCAGATTCCATGGATTCAAAATGCCCATGCCGGAGCCAATCAACGAGGCCAGCGGCATCACCGCGACGCAGCCGATGTCTTCCAGTTGTTTGGCGATGATCGGGTCATCCGAGGTGTAGACCATCACCTTGAAGCCGTCTTTCACCAGTGTTTTTGCCGCGCTGAGGGTTTCGACCACGTTGGGATAGAGCGTTTTCGGATCGCCCAGCACTTCGAGTTTGACCAGATCATGGCCGTCGAGCAGTTCGCGCGCGAGCCGCAAGGTGCGCACGGCGTCGTCAGCCGTGTAGCAGCCCGCGGTATTGGGCAGCAGGGTGAATTTCGACGGCGGCAGAACTTCCAGCAAACTGGGCTCGCCGGGATTTTGGCCGATGTTGGTGCGGCGTATCGCCACGGTAATGATTTGCGCGCCACTGGCATCGACCGCTGCGCGGGTCTCGGCAAAATCCTTGTATTTGCCGGTGCCCACCAAAAGCCGCGAGCCGTACGCCTTGCCGCCGATCAGCAGCGGGTCCAGATTTTCATGCGCAGTCATGTTGTTTCCTTGATTCACCCTTCACGACAATAAACTAGCCGCCACCGACGGCCACCACAATTTCAATTTTGTCACCGTCGGCAAGCGCATGTTCGGCATGGCGGCCGCGCGGCACGATTTCGCCATTGCATTCGAGCGCTATGCGCTTGCCCGCGAGTCCCAACGTCTCGATCAGGCCCGCGCAATTTAGCGCATCTTGAAACTGGCGCGATTCGCCATTAACGGTCAGGGTTATCACGGGAAAATTATTGGGCGGTACACCGCGGGCCACGGTAGTGTGCAAAGCTTTCCACAGACTCGGAGCGGCTATTTTACCGGGTTCGCGCGCGATCACACCCGTTTCCCGATAGCGTTAGGTAAATGCATGATTTCTTGCTAGAATTTGGCGCTGATTGGATTTAGACCGGAGTGCGTATGTTGAACTGGATGCGCACGCAAAAGACCGCTGGCGAAACAACCTTGCTGAAGGGCGTGCACGAAGTTATCGCTGCGCTGCCGGCGGACGATGCGGTAGAGGCGGTAACGCAGATTACTGCAGCGCTGGAAGCCATCCACTGCTTCGCCACGCTGACACTGGAGGAGCGCTGCGACGACATCTACCTGCTCGACGCAGCCGTCGTGGCGCGCACCCGCACGTTGCTGCGTGAATATCTGAACACGTCGCGACAGACCCGAAGTCGCGAGACTGCGTTGTGGAATGGCGCCTACAACTTCTGGAACGAACTGGCTGCGGCCTACCTGATTTGCGTGCGGCGTTATGCTGACGATGCAACGAACGCCACGGTATTCAAAAAGCTGGCGCGGGTGGAGGTGGCGCGCGCGATGCGCGCGTTGCGCCGCCGGTTGCAGTGGCTGCGCATCCGCTGCGCCACGCCGGTGCCGGCGATCTGGATCGGCCTGGTTAACCTGTACGCCTACATTGAAGCGGAAAACATCGACCAGGAAATGCTGATTTATCCCGGTGAAACCTCCACCATCAAGCGTGAGTTTCTCAAGGTATTGATACAGTCGTCGCTGTCGTGCGAAAACCTGCAACCGCCGGGGCAGGACCTCGCTACGTTTATCGTCAACCGCTATGCGCCGCACTTTTTGCTGTCCAAAACGCCGGACCCCGGCTGCACCTACTGGTTCGATCTCAAGCATCCGCAGCCCATCGCGCGCATCGGCCGCACGCCTTCGGCGGATACCGATTTGCGATATTTCGGCGCCGGGGCGGCGGTGGAATTGCTGGGCGAAGCGCTGCGCTTTATCGAAGAAGCACACGAGGTGCCTGAAGACCTGGGTTTCACCTACGGCATTGAGTTGCCGTTTTTGACGCCGGTGCTTACGCAAATTTATCAGGATTGGTCGGGCACGCCGGCGGCGCGCCAGCACGCAAGAGAAAAATCCAATGCGTGTATTACCGTGGTGCCGGGCTTCAAGGAAATTATCGACGTGCTCGAAAGCGCGGCTGACGACCCCTTTGATTTCACCGAAAAATCCAACGTCGAGAGCTGGGTGGCCAATGACATCAGCAGCAGCGGCTTTGGCGCGGTAATTTCCTCGGTCAGCGGCGATTGGGTGAGCGTGGGTGGCATCGCGGGCATCGAAAGTGAAATCGCCGGCGAGTGGTCCGTGGGCATGGTGCGCCGGGTGTCGCGGCTCGACGACGGACAGCAGGAAATCGGCGTGCAGCTCATCACCCGCAAAGCGATGGCGGTGCGCATGATGCACGAAGACACCTCGCGCACGATGCGCGTGACGCAGCGCATGCCGCTGGATCATGCGATCCTGCTCACCGTCGACGCCGCGCAGCAAAAAGGCGTCGAAGTGCTGGTGCGCAACGCGGCCTCGTACAGCGCCGGCAACGTGCATATGCTGGCCGGCGAAAGCGTGCTGTTATTGCAGTTTAATGAAGTGATGGAAAAAAACGCGGCGTGCGCGCGCATCAGTTTCAACGTACTGGGAATTGAGTCCTAGACTTCGAACGCGCGGGTGTAGTTCAATGGTAGAACGGCAGCTTCCCAAGCTTTAGATTGTATAAATTTTACAATAAAAACAATGGGTTACGTAAATTAAAAAGTGATATACTGTGATATACCAAATACGCTAGTTGAAAAATTTAGCCGACGTAAGATGGCGTTCCATGCGGGTGTAGTTCAATGGCAGAACATCTGCTTCCCAAGCAGAATACGAGGGTTCGATTCCCTTCACCCGCTCCAGCGTGTTTTTCACCCCCGATGAGGGCGAGCTAGCTAAACATTACGGTAGGTGATTTGGACGCCCTCACCGTCGCCCATAGCTCACCCCCCGAACTAAATGGTGGGTATTACCCGAAAACACGAACTCCGTGAATACAATGGGTTACGCACATTCAATATCTCGGGTTTCGTGTAAACTAAACCTAATGATTTAGTATGCGGGATGACAAACGAGGGGTGAGCGATGAAACAACTGCTGCTGGGACTGATGTTGCTGGTGA
>CAMBCF010000019.1 GCA_945864585.1 Bordetella parapertussis
GTGTAGCTGCCGAGGCCGAGATCATGGCGGCGACCGGCGAACGTGTAGCGCAGAATCCATGACGCGCCCGCGCCCTTCACACACAAATACAAACCCGCGGTGCCACCGACCGCGTGCATGCCCTCGGTTTTGGTTCCGCTTTCCACAACCTTAACGGAAACCGGTGCCTTGATTTTTCCCATCGCGCCTCCCATCAATCAAATTGAGATTTGATGATAAAGCACGATTCGATATGATTCAATAAAAAGCGGCTATCCGGTGGTAGATCAACGGCTTATGACAACAGTTGATACGGCATGATATTTCGTTCCAATTCCCTCCAACGGCACCGCTACTCGCGGTGACGCTCCATGTTAGGTCATTCGCCAACTGTGGATGCGCGGTATTGGTGCCGCGAATACAACATTTTTCACGCGCCGCCGCTAATTTACCGCTTGTCGCTGATAGGCGGCTACCCTAACGAACGTCCTTTACGTAGTGTAGCGTATTCGTGTGGTAGCAGAATTCCGTTTTGAATAGCCCGTGTGTTGTAGAGGAGTTTATTGCAATCATGGAAGCGCCTGGCACTTTGGAATCCGCCGATATTCTGGTTCGTTCCAGACAAGAGGTGATTCGCTTGCTCAACCTCATCATGGAAGGCGGCGCGGCGATTTCGATCCATTTTTTGCATAGTGCTCATATTGCGGTCAGTGCTGTGATTGATGTGGACGAACCCGGCAACCGGCTGCTGCTGGAGTGTCCGCCCGATTGGCACGGCAGTTTGGGTGGTAATACGGGTGCCGTTAGTGGCGACGAGCGCAGCGGCAGCATGATGCTGGCGTGCGCGCTTGACGCGGCAAAAATCCAGTTTCAGGCCGGCGCTGTCGAGATGGCCGATATCGATGGTACGCCCGTTTTGAGTTTGAAAATTCCCGATTTCATATGGCGCTTTCAACGGCGCCGCGACCCGCGTTACAGTGTGACAGGGCTGAAGATCGCGCTGAGCCTGGGGTTTCTGGAGTCCGATGCGGAGGTTGCTGATATCGGCAAGGGCGGCATCGGTATGCTGAACTGCGATAGCGAGTTGAAATTGGAGACGGGCAAGGCGTTGAGCGGCTGCACCATAGCTCTGCCCGGCGCAGGGCAGATCGCGGTTGATTTAACCGTGCAACATCAGGTGCCGGTGCAATTGCCTGATGGCCGGCAGGTCATGCGCGTGGGCTGTCAATTCACCGCAATCGACGACAGCACGCAGCAATTGACTACACACTATCTGGCGGCGTTGGTCGAGGCGTGATACGCCGGCGTTTTTGCGCCTTTGTGGTTTGCTGTTGAGGTTACAACACCCCCGATACGCCCCCGTCCAGATTGATGGAGGTGCCGGTGACGTAACTCGCCGCTGACGACGCCAAAAACACAATCGCGTTGGCGGCTTCTTCGGCCTCACCGAAGCGCTGCATCGGAATTGTCTTTGATTCCTCGTTGTAATATTTTTCGGGGCTGCGGCCTTCACGCAGCATGCGCCGCTCGTGCTGGCCGGATTTAATTTTGCCGATGCACACCGTGTTCACCAGAATATTATCCGGCGCGTATTCCTTGGACAGCGATTTGGTCAGCACCAGGCCAGCCGCGCGCGACATGGATGTAGGCATAGAACCCGCGCCCGGCTGTTTGGCGCTGGAAATGGTGATATTGATAACGCGTCCGCCACCGCGTTTTTTCATTTCCGGTATGGCGCGTTTGGTGCAGCGTATGGCGCCGAATACTTTGAGTTCAATATCGTCGTGCCATTTCTGTTCGTCGATTTCGAGGAAGTTGCCACGCAGAGAGGTGCCCGCATTGTTGAGCAGAATATCGATGCCGCCAAACTGCTTGATCACCGCGTCAAAGAAGCGCTCGATATCGGCGGCCTTGCTCATGTCGGCTGACATGGCCAGCACTTCACCGCCCAACTTGCGAATTTCCGCCGCGGTTTGGTCGAGTTTTTCCTGGCCGCGCGCGCAAATGGCCACTTTTGCGCCTTCGCGTGCGAGTTGCAGCGCGGTGGCGCGGCCTATGCCGTCACTGCCGCCGGTGATAACCGCGATTTTGCCCTTCAATCCTAAATCCATGTGCAATCTCCTGTGATGCTGCGAACGATGTGAACTATTGCAATGTGAACTGCGGCACTTGCTGAGGAATTCCGGCGCAAGCTGGCGGCATTGTAGCGTGATTTTCGGCTGGACTTACCAAACGAGGGAATTCGTCGTACCATAGCAGGATGTGTGCGGGACTACCCTTGCAACCGCCGCCCGGAGAACTGCTTGAGCATTTTATGTCGCTGCATCTGTAAGTTTGCCAGTGAGATTTTTCTGGCGCTATCACTGCTGAGCGCTCTGCCGCTACATGCGCAGGCGATCAATCCGGGCGCCGCGCCCGACGCGCAGGCCGCGCCCGCCCCCCGCGACAAGCCGAACCTCACCGTCGATGCATTGTCGGTGGTGCGCGTGCGGGCGCAGGCTTCGGCCAATGCCAGAAGCGGCCGCTCGCTGGGAAGAAACCGCGAAGGCACCGGCGTGGTTATCGATTCCAGCGGCCTGGTGCTGACCATCGGCTACCTGATCACGGAAGCGGAAAAAATAGAACTGAGCACCGCCGACGGCAAAGTGTACCCCGCCACCGTGGTGGGTTTCGATAACGCCACCGGGCTCGGTCTGTTGAAATCGCTGGTGCCGGTGCCAGTTAAGCCCATCGACATGGGTTTGTCGTCGGATGCCAAAGAGCGCGATATGGTGTTGATCGTCGGCTTTGACGGCGTGGCGCCCGCGTACGTGGTATCGAAGCGGCAGTTCGTCGGCTACTGGGAATATTTGCTCGACGAGGCGATTTATACCGCGCCTGCCACGGTGAACTGGCAGGGCGCGGCGCTGGTGAGCAAGGAAGGCAAGCTGCTCGGCATCGGCTCGCTGGCGGTGGGTGATGCCATGGGCGCCAGCGCCGGCGTGCCCGGCAATATGTTCGTACCCATTGATTTACTGAAGCCCGTGATCGGTGATTTCATCGCCAACGGGCGCTCCACCACGCAGGCGCGGCCGTGGCTGGGTGTCACCTCGCAGGAAGTCGGCGGTAATCTGCTGGTGGTGCGCGTGTCACCCGAAGGACCGGCCGATGATGCGGGTTTGAAAGCGGGCGATATCATCGTCGGCATTGCGGGCGATGGCATCAAGGGTCAGGCGGATTTTTATACGCGCTTGTGGAAGACCGGCAAGGCCGGTGTCGAGGTGGTGCTCGATGTGCTGCGCGGCAATCGCGTCGAAAACGTGAGCATCAAGAGCGCCGACCGCAACAGCTACTTTCGGGCGAACACTACCTACTGAGCGCCTGCAGCAGTGCATAGATTCAGCATCATGTTGCGCAGGAAAGGACCCGGCCATCTCGGGTTACTTCGGCCGCTGTCCCTGCGCAAAACGTTCCAGCAATTCACCCCGTTCGGGCGCGGCCACCGCCTGCTGTAAAAGTTTTTCTTCGGCCTCAATGCCAGCGTCCAGCGGCATATTCAACGCCTGGCGTATCGCCTCTTTCGCCATCGCCACTGCGGTGGGCGGGCGCGTCGCAAGTTCTTTGGCAATGGCGCGCGCGGTGTCGAGCACGTCGGCTGCGCCAACCACATGCGTGACCAGACCCATCGCCAACATTTCGCGCGCGGAAATACGATGCCCGTTCAGAATAATCCAGCGCGCCCGCAGCGGGCCGACCAAACGTGGCAGCAACTGCGTACCCCAGCCGCCGGGGATGCCGCCCCATTGCACTTCGGGCAACCAAAACTGCGCCGACTCGGATGCCACCACCGCGTCGCCGAGCAACGACAATTCGAAACCACCGCCGGCGGCGTGACCATTCACCGCGATCACCAGCGGTTTGGAAAATTGCGCGAGTTCATGCCAGAACTGAAGCAGCGGCGCGCGAAATTCCGCATCCTTGCCCGGATGTTCGCGCCGCTCTTTTAAATCCGCGCCCGCGCAAAACACATCACCCTCACCGGTGAGCAGCAGCGCATGCACTGCCGTGTCTGCGGACACGCGCGCCAGCACGTCACGCAACTCTGCAATCAGCGTTTTGTTGAGCGCGTTTTTCGCGCTGGGGCGCGCAAGCTTTATCACTACCACGTCACCGTCGTGACCTACCGCGAGATGCTGATAACTCATACTTAGAAATATCCCAAGCCCAAAACGCCGCTCGCCAGATCCATCTGATCGACCAGTTTGCGGCTTACCAGATTGCGCAGCGTCTCCGTCGTGCCGCCGCCGAGACTGCCGTAACGCGTGCCATGGAAGAACCGCGACATCGGGAATTCATCGGTGAAACCGTAACCGCCATGCACCTGCACCGCTTCCGAGGTGACGCGGATCGACATTTCGTTGCAGTAAATTTTTGCCATCGCCGCCAGCGTCGGATCAGGAAACTGCTTGCCCGACACCGCCGCGCGATACAGCAGCCCGCGGCCGGCTTCGATCTGAATCATCATGTCGGCGGCTTTCCAGCGCATGCCCTGAAATTCGCCGATGCTTTTGCCGAACGCCTTGCGCTGACGCATGTATTTGGTTGGTGCGATAGTTGGGCACGTCGGTGCCGGTATCGGGCTCGGTCAGGCAGATCGCCAGCATGGCGTCGCCGCTGACCACAAGCGGCAGTATCTGCTGTTTGATTGACTCCGGCGCATAAGTGGCGATGATGCGCGACTGCGCGCCCACTTCACCCAGCGCGCCCATCGCGGTGACGTAACACACTTTGCCGATTTCCTCGAGCACCAGCACCGCGTCGAGCGTGGACATGCCCGAACCGCCGTACTCCTGCGGTATCGACATGCCGAGCACGCCGATTTCAGCCGGCCGCTTCATGTTCTCGGCGGGCCACGAGCCGTCGAGATACTTGATCGCGCGCGGCATGAATTCTTTTTGGCACACCTTGCGCACGGTGTCGACAAAGGCGCGTTGTTCGTCGGTTATGGTGAAGTCCACTGAGGTTGTCTCCTGAATGCCAACCCCCGTCATTCCCGCGAAGGCGGGAATGGCACGGGGGAGTTGAATTATAGGCGTTGTGCCACTGCCAGCCAAACGACGCCGATACGTGCCGTCCACAGTTTGACGCTCGGCAACCGCTCGCCTAGACTGGACACCTTTCCTCCCATTACATAGAAAGTTTCCACATGGCAGCAATTTCCGCGCAGGATCACTGGACCCAAAAAGGCGAGGTGAAACTTTTTCTTTTCGAGAAACACGCGGCTCAAACGCCCGGCGATAAACCTGCCGGCAAGCCGGGCCACAAGCCCGCGGTGCTGTTCGTGCACGGCTCGTCGATGGCCTCGCAGCCGACGTTCGATCTGAAAGTGCCGGGCCGTGCGCATTCGTCGGCAATGGATTATTTTGTCGAAAAGGGTTTTGATACCTGGTGCGTCGATATGGAAGGCTACGGCCGCTCCGACAAAAAGCGCGACATCAACTTCGATATTGCCAACGGCGTGGATGATCTGGTGGCGGCGACCGATTACATTGCCAAAACGCGCGGCATCAGGAAATTTCTGGTTTACGGCATTTCATCCGGCGCATTGCGCGCGGCCCTGTTCGCACAGCGTTGCCCCGAGCGCGTGTCGCGGCTCGCACTCGACGCTTTTGTGTGGACCGGTGTAGGCAGCCCTACGCTCGCCGAACGCAAAAAGAAGCTGCCGGAGTTCATGAAAATCAATCGCCGCCCACTGGATCGCGCCTTCATGCATTCCATTTTCAATCGCGATCACCCCGGCTGCGCCGAGGCGCATGTGATCGAAGCCTTCGCTGATCAGGTGCTGGCGCTCGACGATTCCGTGCCCACCGGCACCTACGTCGATATGTGCTCGAAGCTGCCGGTATGCGACCCCGCGAAAATAAACGCAGCCACCCTCATCATGCGCGGGCAGTTTGATGGCATCGCCGGCTTTGATGATCTGCTGGAATTTTTCAAGCGCCTGCCCAACCCCGACAAACAGTTTGCGGTGATGTCGGGCATCTCGCATGCGAGCTTTCAGCAGATCAATTACCTGACCGTTTATCACATCCTGCACGCGTTCTTTACCCAGCCGGAACCGATCTATAGCGCATCGTATTGACGTTTTAATCAGTCGCGGGAGCAGCAGATCATGTTTGTGGTAACCAATCGCAACATCCTGAATGAAGCCGGCACTGATTTCGACGCCGTTGGCAGTGTGTGCAATGAGAAAGGGCCTGCCGAATTACGACTGCTCGAAGTCACCAGGAAGGGACGCGGTTGGACAATGCGGGTGCTGAAGGATGAAGCCAGCGACGCGAGGCTGGCCGAAGCGGGCATTCCCAAACCGCAAAATGGCAAGCCGGTGTACGCCAGTCAGTATGCATTTAAGCGGATCTTCTACACCGCGACCGCTGATCCCGGCAAGCCGAAGCATGTGGTATTTTTCGTGCATGGCTTTAACAATACGCTCAAAGACGTGGTGGTGCGCTGCCACGGGCTGGCAAAAACCTTCGGCGTGGAAGTGGTTGCGTTCTCATGGCCATCCAACGGCGGCGGTATTCGCGGCGTCGCGAGTTATCTGGATCACAAGCGCGACGCACAGGTCTCGGTGGTCGCTTTTGACCGGGCCATGGATAAAGCGCGGGTGCTGTTGCAGCAGTTGCGTGCGTCCGCCATCGCGGCTATCGCGCAGGACAGCAGCAAGAAATTTCCCGACAACGGCGAGCGATACCGCGAATTGCTTACCCTGAAAGCCGCGCAGCACTGCCCGGTTCAAACCACGCTCATGCTGCACAGCATGGGGAGCTACCTGCTGGAACGAACCTTGAAGTCGAGCGCACTGCGCGGCCAGTTGCTCTTGTTCGACAATATTGCGTTGTGCGCCGCCGATGTGAATAATCCTGGTCACGCGGAATGGCTCGACCGTCTGCAGCCCCGCAATCGGCTGTATGTGAAGATTAACGAGGATGATTCCGCACTCAAGGCTTCGCGACTGAAGGGCGGTGAGGAGCAGCTCGCGCGGCTCGGTCACTGGACCGCTAACCTCAATTCGCCGCAGGCGGTCTATGTCGACTTCACCAGTGCAGAATTCGTTGGTTCGTCGCATGCCTACTTTGAGGGCGACGCTTTGGGGAATCCCACGATCAAAGCGTTTTTCAAGGCGGCGTTGCAAGGACTGCGAGCAGAGCAGGAAGCTGCGCTGCCCTACTACAGTGCAGACAATCTATACCGGGTTGCATAAATGCAAAGGAAGTAAACCATGACCAAGCCCCTGAACCAATTCACCGCCAGCGAAATCGTGCAGGCCATAGCCGGGCGCCAATCCACAGCTGAAGCGGTGGCCCGCGCCTGTCTCGACCACATTGCCGCACGCGAGCCACAGGTGGAAGCGTGGCAGTTTCTCGATCCGGATCTGGTGCTAAAGCAGGCGCGCGCGCTCGATGCCAGCAGCAAAGTGGGACCGCTGCAGGGGGTGCCGGTCGGCATCAAAGACATTATCGATACCTGCGATATGCCCACCGAGTATGGCACGCCGATACACCGGGGCCACCGCCCGCGCATCGATGCCACTGTGGTGGCGCTGACGCGGCGTGCGGGCGCGATCATCATGGGCAAAACGGTGACCACGGAATTCGCCAACCGCCATCCCGGTAAAACGCGGCATCCACAGGATCCTCAACGCACACCCGGCGGCTCATCCAGCGGATCGGCTGCGGCGGTGGGCGACAACATGGCGCCGTTGGCGTTGGGCACGCAGACCACCGGTTCGACCATACGCCCGGCGTCGTTCTGCGGCTGCGTCGGCTACCGGCCGACATGGGGCGATATTCGTTTGTCCGGCGTGATGGAAGCCGCCGGGTCGGTGGATACCGTGGGGCTGATCGCGCGCTCGGTGGAAGACATCGCGCTCTACCGCGATGTGTTGCTCGGCATAGCGCCACAGCCATTGGCAGCGAAAGTGATCGACGCACCGCGCATCGGTTTCTGCCGCACGCCGTACTGGGATCAGTGCGAGCAGACGACGCAACAATCGCTGGAAGACTGCGCTGCAAACCTCGCCAAGTCGGGAGCGAAAGTCACCGACGTAACGCTGCCGCAAGAATTCGCCGGCATCGACGACGCGCACCGCTGGGTGTCGAGTTTCGAGTTCGCGCGCAACCGTTCGTGGGAGATCGATCATCATTACGAAATGATCAGCGAAACCCTGCGCAACAACCGGCTCAAAGACGGCCTCGCGTGCAGCTTCGACACCTATCGCGAATCGCGCAGCGTCCTTGCGCGCCTGCGCCGCCGCTTGCACGACGTGTTCAACGACTATGACGTGCTGCTGGTCCCCGCAGCTTCCGGCGAAGCGCCGGTCGGGCTTAACGCTACGGGCAACGCGTCGCATTGCCTGATCTGGACCAGTACCCATGTGCCGTGCATGACGCTGCCCTTGTTCAGTGGGCCCAACGCCTTGCCGGTGGGCGCGCAACTGATCGCCGCGCGTAACCATGACCGCCTGCTGTTCGAGGTGGCACGCTGGGTGACGCGCTGCATGCGCCCGCATTAAACTTGAGCTTCATGATGCCGCAGGATCACGACAACACGCAGCAACTGCGCGCAACGCTGGATGACACGCCGAACGTGGCAGTGCAGTGGTTCGACCGTGATGGCCGTGTGCGCTATTGGAATCAGGCATCCAGCCGCCTGTTCGGATGGAGTGCCGGGGAAGCGATGGGCCGGACGCTGGACGAGATCAAGCTTTGCACACCACTACAGGCCGGTGAATTGCTGCATCCGTGACCAGCGGCCGGCGGTGGAAAGCGATATGCCGGCGCAGCAGTGGCCGATGGGTGCGCGCCGGCGGCGCGCGGTGAAACTCGGTTACCGTTCGGTGATCATCCTGCCGCTGATCGTGAATGCCGAGGTCGTGGGGCTGTGCGGCATGATGGCGAAAGAGACCGATTTCTTCACCGAAGAGGAAGTGCGCCTGCTGATGGATCTGGCGAGGGATGTCGCGTTCGCGCTGGAGGTTATCGAGAAAGAAAACCGCATCAATTATCTGGCTTACTATGATTCGCTGACCGGGTTGCCCAATCGCACGCTGTTGATGGATCGTCTCGGACAGTTAGCGCACGCCGCGGGACAACGCGACAGCAAGCACGCTCTGATTGTTGTGGACATCCGGCGCTTTCGCTTTGTCAACGCATCCGCCGGCCGCCAGGCCGGTGACACGCTGTTGCGCGAGCTGGCGCAGCGTTTACGGTTGTCGTGGCGCGAACCGGACAATGTCGGGCGCGTCGCGGGAGACTGCTTGGCACTGGCGCTGGGGGATTACGCCAACGAAGCCGAATTGATGCACGCCATCGAGCAGTCCATCATGGGGGTGCTGCGGACGCCGTTCCTGGTAGGCGGGCGCGAGGTGACGGTGTCGATGTCCGCCGGCGTGGCGGTGTTTCCTGAAGATGGCGCAGACGCCGATACACTGTTCAAGAACGCGGAGGCCGCCTTAAAGCAGGCCAAGGCGCTGGCCGAGCCGTACCTGTTCTATCAGCCGCAAATGAATGCGCGCATGGCGGAAACGCTGCTGATCGAAAACCACATGCGGCGCGCGCTCGATCGCGAACAGTTTGTGCTTCACTATCAGCCCAAGGTTGAAACTGTAGGGGCGCGCGTGACCGGTTTTGAAGCCTTGATCCGCTGGAACGATCCCGATTCCGGACTGGTAGCGCCCGCTGCGTTTATTTCGATCATCGAAGAAACCGGCATGATCGTCGAGGCCGGACATTGGGCGATGTGCCGCGTGTTGCAGGATCAGGCCTTGTGGCGGCAGCAAGGACTCACGCCGCCGCGGGTTGCGGTCAACGTGTCGGCGGTACAACTGCGGCACGAGGATTTTACCAATCAGGTGCGCGCGCTGGTCATCGACTCGGCGGCGGGCGCGCCTGCACTTGATTTGGAGATTACCGAAAGCCTGCTGATGCACGATATGGAAGGCTGCATCCGCAAGCTCAAGGCCATCCGCGATCTGAGCGTGAACATCGCGATCGACGATTTCGGCACCGGCTACTCTTCGCTCGCGTACTTGTCCAAACTGCCGGTCAATGCGCTGAAGATAGACCGCTCGTTCATTGAAGGTTTGCCGGCAGACGGTGACAATCTGTACATCGTCGCTGCGATCATTTCACTCGCGCACGCCCTCAAAATCAAGGTGATTGCCGAAGACGTGGAGACCGTCGAACAATTGCAGGTGCTGCAGTCGCTGCAATGCGACGAAATCCAGGGTTTTTTGATCAGCTCGCCGGTGACGGCGGAATGCGTCGCTGAGATGCTGTCACCATTCGATTCTGGTGCAGGAGGAAAACCGTGATGAAACGCAAAAAGTGGCTGCAGGTTGCCGTGTGGTTGGCGCTGGTGACGACGATCGGCTGCGCGGCCGTCGAGCGTCAGCGTGAGCGTGGTGTAAACGCGCCGATGGTGCGCATCGATCCGCCACCTGCTTACATGGCAGCGGCGAAAAAAGCGCTGGCCGAGCCGTTTAGGGGCATTACCAGCGACGGCAAAATTGTTCCCGGCCTGTATGCCGTAGGCAAGACCGGCGTATCCACCGAGCCGATCCGCCGCGCGGCAGAGGATTTTATTGCGGCGCTGACCGCGCAACAGCGCGCGAAAACTCTGTTCCCCGTGACCAGCAATGAGTGGCGTAACTGGAGCAACATTCATCGCTATCCGCGCGAAGGCGTGATGCTCGGCGACATGAGTGCCGCGCAGCGCGAACGCGCGTTTGCATTGATGCGGGCGACGCTTTCCGCGCGCGGGTTCGATGGCGCGCGCGACATCATGAAGCTCAACGAGACCATCGCCGAACTCACCGGCAAGTTCGACGAATACGGTGACGATCTCTACTGGTTCGCCGTGATGGGCACGCCGTCGGTGACCGCCCCGTGGGGCTGGCAGCTAGACGGCCATCATCTGGTGATCAACTGTTTTGTGATCGGTGATCAGGTGGTGATGACGCCGCTATTCATGGGATCGGAACCCACCCGTGCCGACGCTGGTAAATACGCCGGTACCATGGTGTTGCAGGAGGAAGAACGGCGCGGCCTTGCGTTCATGCGCACGCTCACCCTCGCGCAGCGCGCGAAAGCGGTGGTCGGCGACACATTGCCGCGCGAAGTGTCAGCGCCTGCGTTTAACGATAATCTGCAGTTACGCTATCAGGGCCTGCGCTACGGCGAGCTGTCTGTGGCGCAGCAAATTCAGATACTCGAACTCATTGAATTGCACATCGGTAAGATGCGCGAAGGACATAGCGCGGTGCGCATGGCGGAGATCAAGCGCCATCTCGATCAGACCTGGTTCGCGTGGATGGGCGGCGCTGCCGAGGACAGCGTGTTCTATTACCGCATTCACAGCCCGGTGGCGCTGATCGAGTTCGACCATGTGCGCGGCATCGCTTTGAATAGTCCGGAGCCGTCGCGCAATCACGCGCACACCGTGATCCGCACGCCCAACGGCAACGATTACGGCATGGATTTATTGCGCCAGCATCACGCGCAGGTCGAGCATGTTAATGGTGTACACGTGGCGCGCAGGCGCCACTAATGGAAGCACGGTGCGGGGGCGTGAGCGATACGTAGCCCGGAAGTAGCGCAGCGAATTCCGGGGTCGGAGTGAACGTTCAAGAATATAGCGCCAAGCAACCCAGTCCCGCAATACGATGAAAAAACCCCTCGAAGTTCTGCGCTTGTACGCCGCCCACAACTACACCCTGAACGGCGCATTCGCGAGCCGCGCCGCCCGCGATCCGCAACGCGAGTTCATATTCTTTAACGGCAAGTCGTGGACATGGCAAATATTTGGTGTAGCGGTTGAGCGCACCGCGCGGCTGTTCGTTGCACGTGGCGTTAAGAAAGGCGACCGGATAGGTGTGATGGCGCGCAACTGTGACGGGCATGTGCTGGCTTTGTTGGCGCTGGCGCGCATCGGCGCGATTATGGTGCCGGTGAATCCTGAATTCGGCGTGCAGGAGACGAAGTATGTGCTACATCATGCCGAGGTGAGTGCGGTGCTGGCGGCGAGTGACACGCTGGCCGTGGCGCGGCAGGCTGCCGCGGGTCTCGCGATACCGCCGTGGTTCGCGCTGATCGACGGCGCAGCAGACGATGCGCCGTTGCTCAGTGAACTGGCGGCCGATATTGGCAAAAGCGCGCCGCAGGCGGCGTTACCAACAGACATCACTGCCGACGATACGGTGCTGATCGTCTACACCTCCGGCACCACCGGTTTTCCCAAGGGCGCGATGCACAGCCAGCGCAGCTTTGTCACCGGCGGCGAGGCCTTTGTGCAGCGCGTCTATCTGCAGCACGATGACCGCGTGATGGTGGTGTTGCCGATGTTTCATATCAACGCCAATTTTTATTCGGTGGCGGGCACGTTGGCGGCGGGTGCTGCGCTGATAATCGAGCCGAAGTTTTCGGCGTCAACCTTCTGGCAGGTGGCCGCCGACACCGGCGCCACGGAAGTCAACATTATCGAAGCCATGGGCACCATACTGGTGAACCGGCCGCGCAGCGAGTATCGCTCTGATCACAAACTGCGCGCAGTGTATGGCGTGCGTGCGAGTTACGCGGATACCTTTCGCAATGAATTCGGCATTCCCGTGCTGATCGGCGGTTACGGCATGACCGAGATTCCGGGCGTGACCTGCAATCCGGTGGAAGGCGTGCAAAAGTGGAACACCATGGGGCCGGTGGGACGGCACCCCGACCCCGATCGCCCATGGGCGCAGTGCCGTGTGGTGGATGACGAGGGGCGCGATGTCGGGGTGGATCAGGAAGGCGAGATGTGGGTAAAGACGCCCATCGTGATGCAGGGTTATTTTCGCGATGCGGCGCAGACGGCAGCGGCGCTTCACGAGGGCTGGTTCAAAACCGGCGATAGGGTGAGGTGCGATGCGGATGGCTATTACACGTTCGTCACGCGCAAGGGTGACATCATCCGCCGCCGTGGTGAAAACATTGCCGGCGCGGAACTGGATCGCGTGATGGGCGCGCATCCGGCGGTGCAAGAGGCAGCGGCCGTGGCGGTGCCTGCCGAACTGGGTGAAGATGATATTCTGGTGGCGGTGCTGTTAAAACCGGGTGAGCAGGCAACTGCACAGGAAATCGCGCAATGGTGCCGCGAACGCCTCGCGCCGCAAAAGGCGCCACGCTATGTGCTGTTTGTGGATGAACTGCCGCATACGCCGACGGGCAAGGTGCAAAAGCAGCTATTGAAGGCGGATAAAGCGTTGAAGGGGCGGGCGCTGGATTTACTGGCGTAGCGCGCTGGATAGTCATCGTATAAGTATTTGTTTTATAAGCAATATATTCATCCTGTTTGATCGAGATTGTAGCCCTGCTTTTAGCAGTGTTCATCCGTGTTCATCTGTGGCTAAATCTGTTCTTCATTAACCGGAGGAATGTCATGACTACCCAACTTTTCATTTTACGCGCCGCCATACTGGTAAGCGCGCTGGCCGCAGCCACAGCCTTTGCCCAGCAACCCGCGGACGCGCCCGCTGCGGCACCCGAAGCACCCAAACCCGCGGTGTCCAAGCCGATTCCCTCCATACAGCCTGCGCCGACGCTGGTGCCGGGGCGAGGGGATATTCCCAGTGTCGAAATCGGCAAGCGCCTCGCCAACGTCGCGCCGCCGCCGATGGGCGTGCCCGTAGACAAATTGCCGAAGCTCACTGTGCCCGAAGGCTACAATGTCGAGGTCATCGCCCACGGCATCGGCAACGCGCGCACACTGCGCATCGGTGACAAAGGTACGATTTTCGTATCGACGCGGTTGCTCGATAAGGTGTATGCCATTACCACCGACAAGGGCGGCAAACGCGAGACCAAAGTGATCGCGTCAGGCATGGATAGACCCAACGGCCTTGCGTTCCACAAAGGTTCGCTGTATGTCGCCGAGGGCACCAGGATTTCGCGCTTCGACAACATCGAAGACAACCTCGATAACCCGCCGAAGCCGGTGGTGATCTATGACGATTTGCCGAATCATGCGTCGCACGGCTGGCGCTACATCGGCATCGGGCCTGACGAGAAGCTCTACATCAACGTCGGCGCGCCGTGCAATATTTGCGAGCCGCCCCCCGGCTACGCGCAGATACGCCGCATGAATCTCGACGGCAGCGGCGCGGAAGTGTACGCGGTGGGTGTGCGTAATTCGGTGGGCTTTGACTGGAACCCGGTCAATAAGCAGCTTTATTTCACCGAGCATGGCCGCGACTGGCTGTCGGAAGATTTGCCGGAAGACGAACTCAATCGTGTGATTAAGCAGGGCCAGCATTTTGGTTTCCCGTATTGCCACAACGGCACCTTTACCGACCGCGAAATGGGTTGGGGAAAATCGTGCAAGGATTACGTGAACCCGGCCGCCCTGCTTGGCGCGCATTCGTCGCCGCTGGGCATGCGCTTTTACACCGGCAATATGTTCCCCGGCTATAAGAACACGATTTTCGTGGCGCGCCACGGCTCGTGGAACAAGACCATAAAAACCGGTGCCGACATCATCGTGGTGCGCTTGAATGCGAACGGTAGCGTGAAGTCGCAAGAGGTATTCATGACCGGCTTCATGGTGGACAATGCCTACCTTGGCCGTCCGGTCGATGTGGCGGTGATGAAGGACGGTTCAATGCTGGTATCGGATGATCATGCCGGCGCCGTGTACCGCGTATCCTATGGCGCGCAGAAGCGCTGATTGCATTGAGACATTTGTTGGAGGGGATGCGCGGCGGCGCACGCGTGGTCGCCGCGCTGCTTTTGTGGTGTGCCGTTCCTGCTGCGGCACAGACGGTGCAGGAGCGTCTTGCGACCTGCCTGGCCTGTCACGGCGCGAGCGGGCAATCCGCGACGCCAGACACGCCGTCGCTGGGCGCGCAGCCGGCGTTTTTTCTGACCATTCAACTATTCATGTTCCGCGAGAAGATCCGCGCGGTGCCGTTAATGAACCAGATGATGCAAGGTGTCAGCAACACGGAGCTCAATGCCCTCGCAGCGGCCATCTCCAAACTGCCGCCACCGCAACCGCCTGCGGGCGTGCCCGACGCCGCACGCATGGATGCCGCACGCTCGCTGTCCGAGCAAAATCGCTGCAATATTTGTCATGGCGGTAACTACGCGGGGGGTGAAAATGTGCCGCGCATTGCGGGGCAGCGCGAAGACTATCTGCTGAAGACCCTGCGCGAATACAAGGGCAACACACGACGCGGCTACGATGCCGCGATGTCGGACGTACTGCATTCGGTCAGCGATGAGCAGGTAGCGGATTTGGCGTATTTTCTGGCGCGGTTGCGGTGAGCGAACGCAGAGCGAAGGTCAAGGTAAAGGTCAAGAGCATTTGCCACAGATGAACACAGATGAACACAGATTAAACCCGCTGTCGTTCCTGCCCCTGAATGCTTTAATCGGGGGCGGGAACGACAGTGACGAGAAGTCATCTGTGTTCATCTGTGTTAATCCGTGGCAAAAAGGATTTTGAATTTGTGGTCGCACAACCGGAGCTACTGAATGCAACGTAATCAAATCGGATTAGCCGTCATCGGCTCCGGCCGTATTGGCACACTGCGCGCGCGGCTGGCGTCAGAACATCCGGCGGTGCATTTTATTGCCACGGCGGATCGGGACCCGGCGCACGCAAAGGCGCTTGCGGATAAAGTAGGAGCGAAGGTTCACTCCGGTAATAACCTGGCCATCATCAATCACCCCGATGTGACGGCAGTCGTGGTTTCAACCGCCGAGGGTGAACACACCGAAGCGGTGCTTGCGGCGATCGCGGCGGGTAAACCGGTACTGGTGGAAAAGCCGATTGCGCTGACCACGGTTGAGGCCGACAGCATCATCGCCGCAGCAGAGCGCCAAAACGCCAACGTGCGCGTGGGCTACAGCCGCCGCTACAAGGAGCGTTATTTGATCGCCAAGGAACAAATCATTCAGGGGCGCGTCGGCAAAATTACCGGCGCCGCTGCACGCGTGTTCAACTCCAGTTCGCAGGCGCTGGCGATGCTCAAACGCGATCCGCACGCCACACCGGTGGTCGATGCGCTGACCTATTACGTGGACTTGATGAGCTGGTTTCTTGGCGGCGCGAAACTGGTTGAAGTCTATGCGCGCGGCACCAAGGGCGTGTTGCAAGCCGCCGGGCATGAGGTGGATGACGTGTGTTACTCGGTGCTGACTTACGACGATGGCGCCACGGTCAATCTTGGCATCAGCTACGCGCTGCCGGAAAAGTATCCGGCGCTGGGCCACGCCGCGCGCGTGGAAGTGCTGGGCACCGAAGGCGTGATCATCCTTGACGACGATCACACCGATCAGATCATGTACACCAACAAGGGCATCCCGCACGTGTATTTGCCCGACCATCAAGTCAACATGGTATTTCTGCAAAGCGGCACGCCGGGCGACTGGGCGCTGGGCGAGTTCTGGGGGCCGATCGCCAACGAAACCCGCGCCTGGCTCGATCACCTCGCGACCGGCAAGCCCTGCGTGCTGGCGACGCCGCGGGAGGCGCGCGCTACACTGGAAGCGACGCTGGCGATAGAACTGTCGGTGGAAAGCGGCCAACCGGTGCGCTTGCCGTTGGCGGGGTAAAAATACCAGCAAAGAAATTAACCACAGATGAACACAGATAAACACAGATAAGAACAAAACCCAATTGATTTTGACTTTGGTTTTATCTGTGTGTATCTGTGTTCATCTGTGGTTAAAATGTATTTATAAACCTCGCCCAAGGGAACAGCAGTCATGGCAACCAAGCTAATGAAAGCACCGAAGACCATAGACACGCGTGATAAAAAAAACCGCAAGCTCACGCGCAAGGATGTCAAAGACGCCGCCAAAAAATACAAGAACTGGGGCCGTTGGGGTAAAGACGACGAAATCGGCACGCTGAACTTCACCACCGCCGACCACATCATTGCGGCAGCAAAGCTGGTGAAAAAAGGCAAGGTGATGTCGCTCGCGTTGAAATACGACAACCAAGGCCCGCAGGGCGCCAAGAGCAAGTATCCGGCGCTCGGCCGCTTTAACCCGATACACCTGATGACGCGCACCGGCACCGATGCCTATGCGGGCATACTCGATCACCGCGGCATCCGCGGCACCGACGACATCATCATCATGCCGTTGCAATGCGGCACGCAGTGGGACGGCCTTGGTCACATCCTGTATGAAGACTTCATGTGGAACGGCTACGATTGCCGCAATGTTTCCAGCGCGGGCGCGGCCAGGGCCGGCATCGAAAAGACCATCGAAAAAATGGTGGGGCGCGGCGTATTGCTGGATGTGGCGCGCGCGATGGGCAAGAAATGTCTGCCCGACGGTTTTGCCATCACCAACGAAATGCTGGATTACACCGAGCAAAAGCAAGGTGTAAAGGTCGGTCAGGGCGATTACCTGCTGGTGCATACGGGTCACGTGCAGCGCTGCCTCGACAACAAGAGTTGGGACGGTTACTCCGGCGGCGACGCGCCGGGATTAGCCTTCGAAACCGTGTCGTGGCTGCACAAAAAAGAAGTCGCCGGTGTGGCAACCGACACCTGGGGCGTGGAAGTGCGTCCCAACCAGACCGCAGACACCAACCAGCCGTGGCACTGGATCAGCATCCCGATCATGGGCCTGACGGTGGGCGAGATTTTCCATCTCACCGAATTGGCTAAAGATTGCGCGGCGGACAAACGCTATGAATTTTTGTTTGTCGCGCCGGCGCTGCCGATTACCGGCGCTGTGGGTTCGCCGGTGAATCCGCTGGCGATCAAGTAGGGTGGGCACGCTTTTTGTGCCCACACGTTCCGGTGTGATCCACGTTCGACGGCGTGGGCAAGACAAAGAGCGTCTTGCCCACGCTACTATAATGCGTTGTTAAACTTTGTCAGTAACGCTGAATAGATACAAAAATTCAGTAAACAAATAGTGATGGAGGGTCAGCATGAGGCGGACAAAAATCACAATTGCTGCGACACTGTTTATCGTGTCCATTGCAGCCACGGCGCAAACCGAAATCGCGGGTTATCCCTCGCGCCCGATCCGTATTATCGTACCGCAGTCGCCGGGCGGCTCCACGGACCTCACCGCGCGGCTGGTGGCGCAGCGGCTGACCGAAGCGTTCAAGCAGACCGCGGTGGTGGACAATCGTCCGGGCGCCGGTTCCACCAGCGGCACCGAGATCGTGGTGCGCGCGGCGCCCGATGGGCACACGCTGCTGGTGGTGGCCTCGTCGCTGACCATCAACCCGGCCTTGTACACCAGGCTCTCGTACGACGCGATACGTGATTTTGCACCGATCACGCAGTTGTCGAGATTTCCGAACCTGCTGGCCGCGCATCCTTCGGTGCCGGTGAAAACGCTGCAAGACGTGATCGCACTCGCCAAGGCCAAACCGGGCCAGATCAACTATGCCTCGGCGGGCACCGGCACCGGCACTCACATGTCGGCCGAATTGCTCAAGCAGATGACCGGCATCGACATTGTGCAGATTCCGTTCAAGGGCGGTGCGCCGGCGGTGATTGCCGCCATGGGCGGGCAGACGCAGCTGATCATCGGCACCTCGGTGGGCACTCTGCCGCATGTGCGATCCGGTAAACTGCGGGGCATTGCGGTCACCTCGGCACAGCGCTCGCCGAGTGCGCCGGAGATTCCAACGTTTGCGGAATCCGGCGTGCCGGGCTACGACCATGAACCGTGGAACGGCCTGCTCGCGCCGGCAAAAACGCCGCGGCAGATCATCGCCAGGCTCAATGCCGAAGTCGTGCGTATGCTGGCGACCACGGAGGTCCGGAAGATTTTTGCCAACGAAGGCGGTGAAGCGGCGGGCAATTCGCCGGAAGCTTTTTCTGCGATTGTGAAATCAGAAACCTTGAAGTGGGCGAAGGTGGTCAAGGCTGCTGGCATCAAGATCGAGTGAATGAAGTAAATCAGTGAACGGGCGAACGGGTAACCCTGCGTCGCGCCCGCGGCGAATGCTATGATTTCCCGGCCAACAAACCCGCCACTCAATACGGAGACAAGTCATGTCACAAAACCCCAAAGACATTCAGTATCTGCTGGATCGTGCTGCCATTCATGATGTGCTGGCGCGTTACTATCAGGGGCTGGATCAGGGCAAGCAGGATCAGGTGCGCAGTTGTTTCACCGACGACGTGTGCGCCAAATTCGATGAGCGGCCGCCGACACGGGGCATCGCTGCACTGATGGATTCTTTCTCCGTCTTCAGGAATCACCAATCAGGCGCGTGGAAAATCACCACGCATTTCATGGGCAATCTGAATTTTAATGTGCTGGAAGGCGATGTCGCGGAGACAGAGACCAATGCCATCGCATTCCTGGTGCTGCCGGGCGCATCACCCGAAGCGAAAGAGCAGGTGACGATGCGCAGCCTGCGCTATCTGGATAAATTGCGCCGCACCCAGGACGGCTGGCGTATCTGCGAGCGGCTGCACACGCTGGACTGGAGCTGCCATGTGCCGACCTCATTCTCGGTGCCGGTGACGCAGCGGCTGTCGGCGCGGCCTGCGTTTTGAGAAAAATGAACATCGACCTTCACAACCACGTGGTCCCGCCCACCGTCCTTGACGCCATCCGCAAGAACCCCGGGCGCTTTCACACCAGCGTCTACGAAAAAGACGGCAAAACGTATTTCGATGTTCACGGCAATCCCGCCGAATTGAAGCCGGAATTTTTCAACGCCGATGCGAAAGTCGCATGGATGGACAGCGTGGGCATGGACGTTGCCGGCCTCTCGGTGGGCCCGCCGATTTATTTCTACAACCTGTCACCGGACGCCGGACTGGAGTCGGCGAAGCTCGCCAACGACGGCATCGCGCAGATGGTCGCTGCATACCCGCAGCGCCTGCGCGGCCTCGCGCATTTGCCGATGCAGGACCCCGACGCCGCGATCACCGAACTGGAACGCGTGGTCAAACAGCACAAGTTCAAAGGCATCGAGATGGGCACCTCCATCGAAGGCGTAGCGCTGGCCGATCAGAAATTTCGCAAGGTGCTGAAAACCGCCGAGCAACTCGGCTGCTTTATATTCACCCATCCGTATCAGTGCCTTGCCAAGGGCGGGATGGATCAGTACTACCTCAGCAACTTCATTGGTTTTCCGCTGGATACGACGATGATGGTGGCGCATCTGATGTTCAGCGGCGCGCTCGACGACTGCAAAAATCTGAAGATATTGCTCGCGCACGGCGGCGGCTTTGTGCCGTATCAGATCGGCCGTTTTGTGCACGGGCACAACGTGCGCCACGAACCCAAGGTCAACAACGCGAGTTCGCCGCGCGATCTGCTGCGGCGCTTTTATTTCGACGCGTTGACGCACGATCCGCAGGCCGCGCGTCATCTGATCAACCGCGTGGGGGCTGACCGCGTCGTTATCGGCACCGATCATCCGTTTGACATGGGGCCGGACCGGCCGCTGGAAGATATCGATAAAATTCCCGGTCTGACTGTCGCGGAACGCGAACAGGTGTGCAGTCTGACGGCGCGAGCGCTGCTGGGTGAGATAATATAAGCCATGCTTAAAGTCTCCATCGCATTCCAGATCGCGATACTGCTGATCCTGGTTTCAGCGGGCGCCACCTGGGTAAATTATGCGCGGGATATGCGCGCTCTGGTGTTGATGGAGCACGCAAGTATCCGCAACAAGGCCCATAGCGCTGCCTCTACCGTCAAGGAGCTGATCAAACTCAATAGCGATTCACTGCTGGCTGTTTCCAGGGCGCTGAGAGGCAACCATGACATTAACCAGGTGATGGCGGGGTACCTGCGTAACGGCAATCTGCAGGCCGTGAGCGATGCCCTGAACAAGCTTTATCCGAAACTCGGCGTAACGTCGCTGGTGGTGATTGACCGCAACAAGGCGGTAATTTACCACTCGCCCCCGGCGCAAACCGGTGATGGCAAAATCGATTTTAAGGGTTTGACCGAAGCACTCGCGGGTGCAGAGGTGACGGCGGCTCACCCGGAGCTGCCGCAGGGCTATTCCATTCGTGTGGTAGCGCCGATCACCTTGTCTGACGGCAAAATCGCCGGCGCCCTGGTGGTGGGCACGTTGTTTGACGATGCATACTCGCGCAAGCTTGCCGCTGCCGCCGCCGCCGAAATTTCTTTTGCGTCAAACGCCGGCGTGTGGTCGAGCTCGTTGCCGGCGGATGTTAAAAACAGCTTGTCCTCCGGCATCGCCGACATCATCAAGCGTGTTCAGCCTGGCGCCGGAATCTTCATCGAAGACAAGGCCGCGCACAGCGCGCGGGTCTACACGCCGCTGCGCATCGTCGATGAAACCGTCACCCTGATTGTGCAGTCGGATACCAGCGCCTCACGCGTGTTGCTGCAGGAGCAGCAGGATAATCTGCTGCGGATGTCGTTTTTGGTGGCGCTGATTTGCTCGTTGCTAGGCACGGTGTTCGCCTTTATTCTGACCCACCCCCTGCGCTTATTGCAAAGAGATACCCAGCGTTTGACCAGCCAGTTTGCGCTTGCCGGCAGCGCTACACCTGCCGCGCCGGCCGTGCAGGACGCGAACGAAGTCCCGAACATTGTGAATGCGCTTCAAGTGGCCGCCAAACTGCTGGCGCAGCACGCCGATGAATCGCAGGCGGCGCGCGAAAAGGCGGAATACTCCGCGCAGTACGACGGGCTCACCAGTCTGCCCAACCGCAATTTGTTCCACGACCGTCTGCAGCAGGCGCTGGCCGGGGCGGCGCGTAGCCAGAGCCAGGTGGCACTGTTGTTCGTTGACCTTGATAAATTCAAGACCATCAACGACGCGCTCGGGCATAACGTGGGCGATCAGGTGTTGCAGGAGGCGGCGTCGCGCTTGCGCGGCTGTGTGCGCGAACAGGATACCGTTGCCCGCTTGGGCGGGGACGAGTTTGTGGTGATACTGCCGAACCTGAAGGACCTCGAGGGCGCGGGGATCGTGGCGCGCAAGATTTTGAAGCTGCTTGACGCTCCGAGTGACCATACCGGCAGTCCTCTGCTGCATGTTTCGGCGAGTGTCGGCATCGGTATTTATCCGGCAGATGCAATGACCTCCGATGGACTTATCATTTGCGCCGACGCGGCGATGTATCACGCCAAGGAGGCGGGGCGTAACCGCTATCAGTTCTTTACCGCTGAAATGAATGCGCGGGTGAACGCCATGCTGGTGATCGAAAACGGCTTGCGCCGGGCGCTGGAACACGATGAATTCGTGCTCTACTACCAGCCTCAGGTCGCTCTGCCGGGCGGCAAGCTCATCGGCGTGGAGGCGCTGCTGCGCTGGCGCCATCCCGAGCGCGGCTTGCTGGCGCCGGCGGAATTCATCCAGGTTGCCGAGGAACGCAATCTG
The DNA here is from genome assembly GCA_945864585.1 of Bordetella parapertussis. GTDB lineage: Bacteria > Pseudomonadota > Gammaproteobacteria > Burkholderiales > SG8-41 > UBA5216. The sequence continues at coordinate 22,351 of CAMBCF010000019.1, forward strand.
ATCGTGCCGATTGGCGAATGGGTTGCGCGCCGCGTGCCGCCAGAATCGCGCGTGGCAGGACGAAGGTTTCCTGCCGATGCCGGTCGCGGTCAATGTTTCCTCCCTGCAATTCCAGCAAAAAGAGTTGCCCGAGACGGTATCCCAGGCGCTGCTGGATTCCGGCCTTGCGCCGCGTTATCTTGAACTAGAAATTACCGAGAGTGCGCTGATGCACAATTCCGCCATAACCAACACCAACATCGGCGCGCTCGAAGCGATGGGGTTGCTACTGTCGCTGGATGATTTTGGCACCGGCTATTCAACGCTGAGCTACCTCACGCGCCTGCCCCTTAGCAAGTTAAAGATTGACCGCGCGTTTGTGAGCAATATTCCAGGGGCAAGGGATGACACGGCTATTGTGACGGCGATTATTGCGATGGCGCTGAGCCTTGATCTCGATATCCTGGCGGAAGGCGTGGAGACGGCGGAGCAAGCCGAGGTGTTGCAGGCCGCTGGTTGCGATAAAGCGCAGGGTTATTATTTCGGCAAACCCATGCCATCAGAGGAGCTGCGCACCCTGATGAAACGGGTGCTACCCACGGTGGCGAGTGATCCCATTCCGCTTGCTGGCGCCGGCTGAGTCGGACCGCCCTGAATGATTCGTCCTCTCAAAATTACCCACACCTCCGATGTCCATCTCAATGACGAGCCGGATGGCGTCAAGGTGCGCGAGGCGTTTTCCCAGGTGGTCGATACCGTGCTCGAAACGGATACGGATCTTTTCCTGATCGCCGGTGATTTATTCGATCACAATGAAATTCAGCGCAAAACCGTTGATTTTGTATACCAGCAGTTGGCGCGCGTGTCCTGTCCGACGGTGGTTATTGTCGGCAACCACGATGTGTGGGACGAGCGCTCTATTGTGAAACGCATGGATTTTCGCAAGGCTGGGCCTCACGTCACCCTGCTCGACGATGCCGATGGCACACAAGTGATGTTTCCCGATCTGCACGCCACGGTGTGGGGTCGCTGCATGCTGGATCACGATCTGTCCAACAAGCCGATGGCGGGCGTGCCGCCGCGCAATGGCGATATGTGGCACATCGGCATGGCGCACGGCTTCTACACCGATGACCCCGAGACCGCGCGTTCGTCGCTGATTACGCCGCAGGAGATTGCCGCATCGGGTTTCGATTACCTGGCACTGGGCCATGTGCATGCGCATCGGCAAATGCGCCATGGCAACACTCTCGCCTGTTATCCGGGCGTGTGTGCGGCGCATATCGGCACGCTCAGCAGCGGCTGCGTGGCATTGATTACGCTTACGCCAGGTGAGGGTGCCAAAGCGGTGGCGCATACGCTGGGTAGCGAGGTCAAGCTGGGTCGTCGCGCTTAAATTCGCCGCTGCTACGCTTTAAGTGTTCGCTGGTCCCGGGTGCGTGAGAAGCGGGGGAGAGGGCTCATCTCAAGGCAACGACTCCACACTGATCTTCGCTTCCTTGATCAGTTTGCGCCACGATTGCAGATCGTCGCGGATGATGTCGCTATAACCCTTGGGTGTTGAGGTCGCGATTTCGAGGCCGTTCAAGTAAAAACGCTGCGAGGTTTCCGGCGACTGCAGCGCCTTGTTCATGATCGGATTGAGGCGGTCGACGATGGCCTTCGGCAGGCCCGCCGGCGCGATCAATCCCCACCAGCCGGTGTTGTAGTAACCGGGTACTGTTTCGTTGATGGCGGGAATTTCAGGCGTGAGCTTGATGCGCTGCGTGTGCCCGATGCCCAGCAGCCGCAGACGTCCGGTCTTGACATGCGGCATGGTTGCCAGCAGGCCGGTGATGGTCAGATGTATGGTGCCGGCCACCAGGTCCGCCATGGCCAGCGCGCTGCCCTTGTACGGCACGTGCACCAGATCGATGCCGGCGAGCGTCATCAGTTGCGCGCCACCGAGGTGATTGGGCGTGCCCACACCGGGCGAAGAAAAATTGAGCTTGCCCGGCGACGACTTTGCCAGTTTGATGAATTCGGGCACCGAGTAGGCGGGCACGCCGGCACTCACGAACAAGGCGTAGTACACATAGGTTGCAAGCCCGATGTGCGTAAAATCCTTGAGCGGATCGTAGGGAATGCGGTTGCCCATCAGCGCCGGCCCCGAAACCATCCCCCCAGTCGTGGCCAGCCCGAGGGTATAGCCGTCGGGCGCGGCCTTGGCCACCATACCGTGGCCCAGCACGGCGGCAACGCCGGGGCGATGATCCATGACCACGGGCTGGCCAAGCGCTTCGCCGATAGCCTTGCCGATTTCACGCGCGGTGAAATCCGTGCCCGCCCCCGGCGGATAGGGCACGATCATGCGGATGGGTTTGTTGGGGTAGGGTTGTGCGCAGGCGTGATGGGCAGCCACCACACCCGCCAGTGTCAACGTGATCACCAGGATGTTTTTCGTCATATTAATCGTCATTTGGAACTGCAATTTTAACCGAGGTTGCGTTCATGCAGCGTGCAGATACTATCTTAGATTATGGCGTCGCTTCTGGGCATGCACGAGGTTCCCGCAGCGTTCCTGCAAAAGTTGCGCGGCCGCGCGTCATCGGAATGGATGTGCACGCGCGAGTGCTGGCATAATGCGCACAAATCAAATAACTCAGGAGTTTTCATGTTGTGCAGGATGATGGCGGTGCTATTTTTGGCGGTAGTTGTGGTGCCGGGCGCGCAAGCGCAAGTCGCTTCGACAAGCTCAGGACAGGCGTTTCCCTCGAAGCAGATGCGCCTGATTCTGCCGTTTCCGGCGGGCGGACCCACCGATTTGCTGGGCCGCGCGGTGGCGCAAAAAATGGGCGAGCAGCTTGGGCAGACGATGGTGGCCGACAACCGGCCCGGTGCAGGTGGCAATCTCGGTATCGAAATTGCTGCAAAAGCGCCAGCCGATGGCCATACCGTAGTGCTGGTGTCTTCCGTGATTGCGATTGCGCCGTCGCTGTATCCGAAGTTGAATTATGAGCAGAAAGACCTTGCGCCGATATCGCTGGTGGCGGAAATTCGCAACGTGATTCTGGTGCATCCGTCGGTGCCGGCGAAAAGCCTCAAGGAATTGATCCAACTGGCCGAGAAAAAACCCGGTAATCTCAATTACGGTTCGGGCGGCGTGGGCACCACCACGCACATTACGCCGGAACTCATCATGAGCCTGACCAGGACCAAAATGAATCATGTGCCATACAAGGGTTCGGGCCTGGCGCTGATCGCTTTGATCGGCGGGCAGATCGATGTGCTGATCATGGCAGTGCCTGCGTCGGCGCAACAGGTCATCGCAGGCAAGGTGCGTGCGCTCGCCATACTCGCGCCCGACCGCGCGCCGCAACTGCCGAACATTCCGACGGCGAAAGAACTCGGCCACGCAAATTTTGCGGTGCGCCTGTGGTACGGCATGCTGGCGCCTGCCGGAACACCAGCGGCGTTGATCACGCGTCTTAATTCGGAATTGCACAAGGCGCTCGCAACGGCGGACTTGAAGGCGCGTCTGGTCACCGCCGGCATTGAGCCGCTGTTGAGCACGCCGCAGGAATTTGGCAGCTTCATCCAGACTGAAACCGTGCGTTACGCGAAAGTTATCAGGGGCGCGGGGATCAAAGCGGAGTAGGTGCGAGTGAAGAGTGAGGCGTGAGGGGGGGCAAGCGTGAAGAGTGAAGGGGGAAGAGTGAGGCGTGTAGCGTGAAGAGTGAGGCGTGAAGTGCGCTGCTCGCGGTTTTGTTTAATTTTGAGGTGATTTATGAAAAAAGTATTTAAAAATATATGGTTATATAGTATTTTCAGTGTTGGCCTCAGTCACGCGGCGGAACCCGCGTGGCCCACGCGCCCGGTGCGAGTGATGGTGCCGTTCGCGCCTGGCGGCACCACCGATGTGATTGCGCGCATCATCGCCGCGCGCATGACCGAAATCACCGGACAGCAATTCATCGTCGATAACCGCGCCGGCGCGGGCGGCAATATCGGCACCGGCATCGCCGCCAATGCCGCTCCGGATGGGCAGACGATATTGGTGCACAGCTCGGCCTATGGCGTGAATCCGGGACTGTATAAATCCATTCCCTATGATCCGTACAAAAGTTTCATTCCGGTGACGAATTTCGCGGAATCGCCGAATCTGTTTTCGGCGCATCCGAGCGTGCCTGCGAAGAGCTTGCCGGAAGCGTTGAAACTCGTCAGTGCTGACCCCAAAAAATACAGCTTTGCCACGCCCGGCATAGGTACCACACCGCATCTCGCGGTGGAGATGCTCAAATATGCGCTGAAGCTGGACGCAGGCAATATTCCGTACAACGGCGCGGGGCCGTCGGTGGCAGCGCATCTCGGTGGACAGGTATTGCTAGCCTGCTCGGCATTGCCCACGCCCGCGCCGCATGTGAAGGCGGGCCGTCTGCGCGGGCTGGCGATGGGCTCGCGCATACGGCATGAGTCGTTTCCCGATATTCCGACCATGGCTGAGTCCGGCTACAAGGATCAGGAATCCGAAACCATGCAGGGCATCTATTTTCCGGCGGGAACGCCGCAAACTATCGTGCGGCGTTTTCACAGTGAACTCGCGAAAATCGCGCGCATACCCGAAGTGCGCGAGCGCGTGCAGGGGCTGGGATTTCAATTTGTGATGAACACGCCAGAGCAATTCATGGCGCAGACCAGATCCGAGGTTCAAAAGTGGACGCGCGTGGTGAAGAACGCTAACGTACAGGTGCAGTAAAGCTGAAGGTTGACCAGTGGGTGTTCGCCGGTATCAATAGCGGCCATATATAAGTGTCTGTTTCTATTGGAGAATTTGTAATGGCTCGCAAAGACAGAAAAGTCGAACCCAAGCACATCAAAGCCTCGGGCATCGACCCCAAACACGGCGTGCCGTCCGCGCCCGATGGTTTGTATAACCCCTCGAATCCGGGGCATCGCTGGGATCTGCCGCTGCAGGCGCCGGGCCGCATGCAAGTCGATTTCGAAGAGCGCGTTGATTTTCGCCGGCTGCACAACTATCGCCTCGCGCGCACACGCAACGCGCTGGCGCAATCGCAACTCGGCGCGCTGCTGGTGTTTGACCAATACAATATTCGCTACATTTCCAGCACGGTGATCGGTGAATGGGCGCGCGACAAACTCACGCGCTGGTGTTTACTCACCGGCAACGGCGAGCCGTGGGTGTGGGATTTCGGTTCGGCTGCGCGCCATCACAAAATTTACGCACCGTGGCTGCCGAAAAATCATTGCCTTGCGGGCAACGTGGGTCTGCGCGGTGCGATCAGTCCCAAGGTCGGCTTGTTCGAAGGCGCGGCGAAAGAAATTTACGACGTATTGAAGCAGGAGGGCATGGCCGACATGCCGCTGGGCATCGATGTGTGCGAGCCGCTGTTTTTATTCGCACTGCAAAAGCTCGGGCTGAACGTGGTGGACGGCCAGCAAGTGATGCTCGACGCACGCGAAATCAAGAGCCACGACGAAATCACGCTGCTCAATATGGCGGCGGCGATGGGCGACGGCGTGTATCAGGATATATTCGAAGCGCTCAAGCCCGGTGTGCGCGAAAGCGAGATTGTCGCGCTGGCGACCAAGCGTTTTTACGAGATGGGTTCGGACTGCGTGGAAGCGGTCAACGCCATCGCGGGTGAACGCTGCAGCCCGCACCCGCACAATTTTACCGACCGGCTGATTCGTCCCGGCGATCAGGCGTATTTCGATTTGATTCAAACCTATATGGGCTACAAGACCTGCTACTACCGCACCTTCACCGTCGGCAGCGCCACACCCGCGCAGCACGACGCCTACAAAAAGGCGCGCGGCTGGATGGATGGCGCGATAGCGATGTTAAAGCCCGGCGTCTCAACCGAGAAAGTGGCGAAGGCGTTCCCGAAATGCACCGAGATCGGTTTCGAAACCGAAATGTCGGCATTCGGCCTGAATTTCTGTCATGGTCTGGGCATGGGCCTGCACGAGCGGCCGCTGATTTCGCGCCTGAATTCATTCAAGGACCCGTATGAATTGAAGGTCGGCATGGTGTTCGCGGTGGAGACCTTCTGCCCCGCAAAAGACGGCGTGTCGGCCGCGCGTATCGAGGAAGAAGTGGTGCTGACGCCGGCCGGGGCGAAAGTGATTACCTTGTTTCCGGCGCAGGAGCTGCCGATAGCGAATAAGTATTAATTTTCTGCGTTAGCAAATAGTATTCACAATTCTGCGGACACTCCTTCAGGGGCAAGGGCACACTTGAAGCGGAGCAGAAGGCTGGGATGGGAGTGGGGTACTTCGCCGACCCCATCCCCACCCTAGCCCTCCCCTTGAAGGGGAGGGAATGAGTATGTAGCACAGTACAATTAGACACTGAATTTCTGAGGGCAAATCTTGGATACCGATACCAAACAAAAAACGCCTGTGGTGCTGGGCAACGACATCCGCCTGGAGCTCTACAAACTGCAGCTCGATCTGCGCTACTGCGAAAAGCGCGCCTATGATCTTTTCCTGCAAAATCTGATCAAAGGCACCAGCCATCTGTCACTGGGGCAGGAAGCGATAGCCGCGGGCTTCGGTGTGGCGATGCGTGCTGACGACTGGACGTTTTGCACTTATCGCGGGCACGCACATACGCTGGCACGCGGCGTGTCGATGGAAGGCGTGCTGGGCGAATTGATGGGGCGGCAGTGCGGTCTGCTTGGTGGCAAGGGCGGCTCGATGCATCTGACCGACGTGACCAAGGGCGCGATGGGTTCCTACGCCATCATCGGCGCGCATCTGCCGGTGGCCGCGGGCGCGGCGTGGAGCGCGCAGTATCGCGGCACGGAACAGGTGGCGGTGTGTTTCTTTGGCGACGGCACCACCAACATCGGCGCGTTCCACGAGGCGCTGAATTTTTCGGTGGTATGGAAGCTGCCGGTGGTGTTCGTGTGCGAGAACAATCTCTACATGGAGTACACGCCGATCAGCAGTGTAACTGCGGTCGAGCACCCGGCGGCCGATCGCGCCAGCGCCTACGGCCTCGAAAAAATCGTGATCGACGGCAACGATGCCGACGAGGTGTACCGCACCGCGGTGAAGTATATGGAGCGCGCGCGTAAAGGCGGTGGACCGGCGCTGATCGAGTGCATGACTTACCGCCACAGCGGACACTCACGTGCCGATCCGGGCCAGTATCGCCCCGCAGGTGAACTGGAGCGCTGGCTGGAACGTGACCCGATCAAAATCTATCGCGAGCGTTTGCTGGGGCTGGGTATCGTCGAAGCGACGTTATCCGATATCGAAAGCGAATCCATGCGCAGGGTGGACGCGGCCACCGAAACGGCCAAGGGTTCGCCGGTGCCTACGTTGGACCAAATCGACAAAAACGTGTGGGCAGACGGGAGCACAGCATGGCGGAACTAACCTATCGCGAAGCGGTGGCGGCGGGCATCGCGCAGGAAATGCGGCGCGATGAGAACGTGGTGTTCCTCGGCGAAGACATCGGCGCGGCGGGCGGCGTATTCAAGGCCACCGTCGGGCTGTTCGAGGAATTCGGCCCGCGCCGTGTGCGCGACACGCCGATATCCGAGCAGGCAATTCTGGGTGCGGCGATGGGCGCAGCGATGACCGGCTTGAAGCCCATCGCTGAGATCATGTTCTCGGATTTTCTCGCGGTGTGCTGGGACCTCGTTGCCAACGAAATCGCCAAGACGCGTTACATGACCGACGGCCAGATCACGCTGCCGCTGGTGATACGCACCGCCAATGGCGCAGGTTCGCGCTTCGGCGCGCAGCATTCGCAGTCGGTAGAAAACTGGGCGATGATGATACCCGGCATCAAGGTCATCGCACCGGCGTTTCCGGCGGATGTGAAAGGCCTGATCGCGGCAGCAGTGCGCGACCCCGATCCGGTAATCATATTCGAGCAAAAGTCACTCTATGCATTCAAGGGCGAAGTGCCCGATGGCGAACATGTAGAACAAATCGGTAAAGCCAAGGTTTTGCGTCACGGCAAGGACTGCACAATAGTCGCACTCGCGCTGATGGTGCATCGCGCGCTGGCGGCGGCGGAGATACTGGAAAAGGAACACGGTATTTCCTGCACCGTGGTCGATGTGCGCTCACTGGTGCCGCTGGATACGCTAACAATACTGGCGGAGGTGGCGAAGACCGGACGCCTGGTAACCATCGAGGAAAATCCGCGCTTGTGCGGCTGGGGCGCGGAGATTGCTTCGATAGTCGCGGATGAAATTTTCTGGGATCTCGATGGCCCGATCATCCGCATCACCACGCCGCATATACCGCTGCCGTCGGCGGATTTTCTGGAGGACAACACGATACCGTCGGTGGAGCGTGTGGTGCGGGAGATACGGGAAAAGATTGATTAAAGGCAACGGCGTGAACGGGTGAACGGGTTAACGAGTGAACGGGGAAGTTCCCCCTCTCCCTCCGGGACAAGGGCACACTTGAAGCGGAGCAGAGGGCCGGGGTGAGGGAAAGTTCTTGAGATGCCGATCCGAAAATCTATGACGTGGTAGATATGGAGCAGTGCGATGTATTATAAGTTATTGTTTTTATTGATAGTTTTTTCTCCATTTGGCGCGTATGCCGTAGACACGATACTGCTCAACGGCAAGATCGTCACCGTCGATGATCGCTTCGCTATCGTTCAGGCGCTGGCGATCAAGAATCAGCGCGTCGTCGCTACCGGCAGCAGTGCCGATATACGCAAGCTCGCCGACAGCAGCACCAAGGTAATTGATGTTAACGGTCGCACGGTGATCCCTGGTCTCATCGACAGTCACGCACACTGGGTACGCGCGGCCGAACATGATGAATTGCGCTTTGACGGCGTGACCTTGCGCGCGCAGGCGCTGCAATCGCTCGCGGCGCGCGTGCGCGCAAGCCGGCCCGGCGAATGGGTGTCGGTGCTCGGCGGCTGGTCGGAAGAACAGTTCACCGACGATCCGCGCGGTTTTCCGCTGGCGGAACTCGACAAGATTGCAGCGGATACGCCATTAGCGCTGCAATCGGTGTACCGGCACACCTGGCTGAATTCAGCAGGACTGCGTGCGGCGAAAATCGACGAGAGCACGCCGCATCCTCCCAACGGCACGATCGAAAAAGACGCCAACGGAAAGCCGACCGGCCTGGTGCGCGGCGCGGGTGGCGTGGCGTTTGTCGCAGCGAAGATACCGAAGCTGCATGACGAGGCGCGCATCGCCAATACGCGCAAGCTGGTGACCTACCTGAACGCGCTGGGCGTTACAGCCTGGGGTGATGCGGGCGGGCGCGGCATGGACGATGAACACTATGCACCCTATCGACAGCTTGCCGAACGCAATGACCTTAATATTCGATTGTTCTGGCTCACCATTCGCCAGCCAAATACGCCGGAGCAGGTGGATAAGGTGCTGACCGAGATTTCAGCGCTGAGGCCATTCCAGGGCAACGATTATTTTGATCATATAGGCTGGGGTGAAACCACTTACGCGCCGGTGACGACGCAGCTGCTCCGTGTCCAGAAAGAGGTCAGGCCCGATGCGCTGGCGCAGATGGTGCGCGTGACGACAGCGCTGGCGCAGCGTGGCATCTACCTGAATTCACATGTCGAGATGCACGGCCCAATTGATCAGTTTATCGCCGCGTATGAGGAAATGAGCAAGACCACACCGATCAAGGGTCTGCGCTGGTCGTTCTCGCATCTCGACCAGGTAGATGAACAGCAACTGCAACGCATGAAGCGTCTGGGCATGACCGCGCAAATCCACAGCCGGCCGCTGATACAGGGCGTGCTGATGCACAAGGTGCATGGCGACGCCGCATGGGATATGCCGCCGTTTCGCCGGGTGCAGGATAGCGGTATCGTATGGGGGCTGGGGTCGGACGCCACCGCGGTGACGACCTCGAATCCGTTCTACACACTGGGCTTTGCGGTGACCGGCAAGATGGTCGGCGGCCATCATGTCAATCGCCAGAGCATTACGCGTGAAGAAGCGCTGATCGCGCATACGCGTAACAACGCCTTCATCCTGTTTCAGGAAGCGAATCTGGGTTCGCTGCAAAAAGGCAAGTACGCCGATCTGCTGGTGCTGGATCGCGATTACCTTACCGTGCCGGCGGATGCCATCAAGGATTTGAAGCCGGTGATGACGATGGTGGGGGGTAGGGTGGTGTATGAACGGCGGTGAGCGGGTGCAAGCGCAAAGGCGTGAACGAGTGAACGGGTTAACGAGTGAACGAGTGAATGAGTGAATGAGTGAAATCCCCTTCACCCCAATCCGGCCCCATCGCCTACGTTGTAGGCTCTCCCCCTGCCGGGTGCGAGGGAGTATACCGTGGGGTTACTCGTTCACCCGTTCACTCGTTCACGCCCTTCACAGCAAACACGTGCAATGCATTGGCAATCCATAAAGTAGATCAAGCAGACCAAAAAACATGAACATCATCATGCCGCAGCTCGGTGAAACCGTCACCGAGGGCACTGTCACCAAGTGGTACAAGAAAGCCGGCGACTTTATTAAGGCCGACGAAACGCTGTTCGATGTCGAGACCGACAAAGTGAGCACGGAAATTCCGTCGCCGGTGGCGGGCGTTGTCAGCGAGATCTGCGTGGCGGAGGGTGTCACCGCGAAAGTGGGTGTAACGCTGGCGGTGATCGCGGAAAGTGGCGCGGCGGCGAAATTACAAGCGCCTGCTGCTGCCGCTGTGTTACCTGCTGCTGCGGCGCCGGTCATGGCCGGGCACACGCGCATGGCGCCGCGCGGCCACGCCGCTGACCGGCTGTCGCCGGTGGTGCGCCGCTTGATTGCCGAACGCAATCTGGATGTCAGCTTGATCACGGGCACTGGTCGCGATGGCCGCATTACGCGCGATGATGTGGTGGAATATATCGCCAGTGGTGCTGATGCAAAGCCCGCCGCGTCCGCGCCAGTTGTAAAGCCGGCAGTTGCGATGCCCGCCGCGCCAGCGCCTACCACGAGCCCAGCGGGCGCCAACGCCAGCACGCTGCCGCTCAACGCCGTGCGCAGGCGCGTGGCCGAGAACATGACAAGGTCGTGGACCACCGCACCCCACGTGCTGCAGGTGGTCGAAGCTGATTTCCATAAAGTTGATCAGGCGCGGCGCGCGGCGAGTGTGGCGTGGAAGCAACGCGAAGGGTTTGCGTTGACCTATCTGCCCTTCATCGTGCGCGCAGTGTCGATTGCGCTGGGCAAATATCCCAAACTCAATGCCACGTTCAATGGCGACAGCATCACGCTCTTGAAACGCATCAACATCGGCATCGCTGTCGATTTGAATTTCGAGGGACTGATGGTGCCGGTGGTGAAAGATGTGCCCAATAAATCGCTGCCGCAAATAGCGCGTGAGATCAATGATCTGGCACAACGCGCCCGCAGCGGCAAGTTAAAGCCGGATGAACTGACTGAAGGCACTTACACCATTTCCAACAATGGTGCGTTCGGCACCGTCATCACCGCGCCCATCATCAATCAGCCGCAAGTAGCGGTGATGTCCACCGACAGCATACGCAAAAAGCCGGTAGTGATTGAGTCGGCTGAGGGCGACAGCATCGGTGTGCGCCCGGTAGGGGTGCTGGCGCAGAGTTTTGATCATCGCGCAGTGGATGGCGCTTACTGCGGCGCGTTTTTGAGTGAAGTGAAGAACATTATCGAGACGCGGGTTTGGGCGCAGGATTTGCAGGCGTAGTGTTTGCGAGTTTGGCGGTGCTGAAAAATCTTTCCCTCACCCCCGCCCCTGTCCCGGAGGGAGAGGGGTGAACACCGCGCTTCAAGAGCATACAAAACGATTGCTTCGGGAAAGAATGTTGTGCATCCCTCTCCCACCGGGACTAGGGAACACTTGTAGCGGAGCAGAGGGACCGAGGGTGAGGGAAAGTTTTTGATGTCGCGCGAAAGTTTGCTCGTATTGGAATCAGATGTTCAACCGTAGGGCGGGTTAGCCGGAGCCGTATCCCGGCGTAACCCGCCAAGCACTGGCACACAAGAAACAAAAACCAAGGAACCAAGCATGGCAAATCTGAAGCAACACAAACTCGGCTGGATCGGCATCGGCCGCATGGGCTACGCGATGGCGGAACGTCTCGCCAAAGCGGGCTGCGACATCTCGGTATGGAATCGCACTAAATCCAAAGCCGAGCCGCTGGCGCAATCGGGCGCGAAAGTGGTGGACCATCTCACCGATCTCGCGGGCTGCGATATCGTGTTCACCATGGTGTCTACCGGCAAGGATGTGAAGGAAGTTTTGTTCGGGCCACAAGGTGTGATGTCCACAGGCGGCGCGCCCAAAATCGTGGTGGACAGCACCTCGATTTCGATTGAAGAATCCGCGGAGATACGCAAGAAACTCGGCGAGAAGAACGTGCATATGCTGGCAGCGCCGGTATCGGGTAACGCCAAAGTGATTAAGGCGGGCAAGCTCACGGTGGTGGCGTCCGGGCCGAAGCCGGCGTTTGAGGCAGTGTCGCCGTATCTGGATGCCATCGGCCGCGGTTCGTCTTACGTCGGTGACGGCGAGCTTTCACGTATTGCGAAGATTTGCCATAACGTGATGCTGAGCGTGGTGATCCAGAATCTGTGCGAGGTTACGATACTGGCCGAGAAAGCAGGCATGCAGCGCCATGCGTTTCTGGATTTTCTCAACAAGAGCGTGATGGGATCGATGTTCACAGCGTATAAAACGCCGGCCTTGTCGAACCTGGATTTTCACGTGACCTTTACGCCGGAACTGCTGCGCAAGGATATTGATCTGGGATTGAGCGCGGGCCGTGAATACGGCGTGCCGATGCCCACCACTGCAGTGGCGCGCGATCAGGTGCAAACGCTTATCGGCCACGGCTACGATCAGGATTTTTCGCAGTTGCTGCTGTTGCAGGCGAAGGCATCGGGCATCGAATTGAAGTCCGAGAACGTCAACGTTGGTGACGGGCTATGACTGCTAAAATCGAGTATCTCGACGGCACGGATTTTCAAAACAGCCGCGCCTTTTCTCCTGCGGTGATAACGCAGGGCGGCAAAACAGTGTGGCTGGCCGGCCAGACTGCGACGGTTGATGACGCAGGCAAAAATATTTCGGGAAACTTCGAGGCGCAGGCGCGCGCGATTTTTGCGTCCATCGACAAAACCCTGCGCCGCGCCGGCGGCACGCTCGCCAATCTGGTGACGATGACGGTGTTTATCAACGACCCGCGTCACGGCGACAGCTTTGTGAAAATACGCAACGAATTTTTTAAAGACGGAAAATTTCCCGCCAGCGCTTTGCTTACGATTGCGCATTTCGCGCGCCCCGGCATGCTCATAGAGATTCAAGGTGTTGCGGTAATTTAATCAATAAAAACAAATACTTATGAAATATAGACGTCTGGGCCGTAACGGCCCGCAGGTTTCCGCCGTCAGCATGGGGCGCGGTGCTGCCGCAGTGCAGGCAGGCACCCCGATCGAAGACGACTTCAATGCCGCGATTCATCGTGCGCTGGATCTGGGTATCAATTTTTTCGACAGCTCCGACGCGTACTGGAAGACGCGCCACGAAGTGTTGCTCGCGCGCGCGCTCAAAGGCCGCCGCAACGAGGTGCTGATTGCCACCAAGTTCGGCAACATCGATTTGCCCGACGGCAAAAAAGCCACCAATGGCCGCCCAGAGTACGTGCACAAGTGCTGTGACGAGAGTCTGCAGCGCATGGGTGTGGACGTGATCGACATTTATTTTTTGCACCGTGTTGATCCGCGTGTGCCGATCGAAGATACCGTGGGGGCGATGAGCGAATTGATTTCGCGCGGCAAGGTGCGCTTCATCGGCCTTTGCGAAGCGTCGGCGAAAACGCTGCGCCGCGCGCATGCCGAACACCCGCTGACCGCGCTGCAGACCGAATACTCGCTGTGGTTTCGCGAGTCCGAGAAAGATATTCTTCCGGCGTGCAAAGAGCTGGGCGTGGGTTACATCGCCTACGCCCCGTTGGGCCGTGGGCTGTTGACCGGGAAAATAAAATCGGTTGAGGATATTCCCGAGACCGATCGCCGCCGCCGCCATCCGCGATTCCTGCCGGAGAATCTGGCGCGCAACGTTGCGCTGGTTGCGGAGCTGGAGGTGGTGGCCAGGCGTTATGACGCAAGTCCGGCGCAACTGTCTTTGGCATGGATACTGGCGCAGTGGGATGGCATGGTGCCTATACCCGGCACCAATAGCGCTAAAAACGTCGAGCAGAATGCGGCAGCGGTGGAATTGGCTATTGATGCCAAGGATGTCGCACGCTTGAACGAGGTATTTGCGATTGGGGCGGGGGCAGGGGAGCGGTATACGGCCAATGGGTTGAAGGGTGTGGGGATATGAAAGAGAGTAAGTGATGGCCAAAACCAAACAACCCGCGGTCAAGAAAAAAGATGTCGAACTCACCCGCAGCGCCAGCCGTGAAGATCACACGCGCCCGTTCCACACCTTGCAGGAGATGGTGATGCACGCACGGCAGAATCTGTCGCGCTTCCAGTGGGACACCTTGTGTGGCGGCTCGGATTCTGAAACCACGCTGCGGCGCAACCGCATGGCGCTGGATTGCCTCGCGTTGCGGCAGCGCGTGCTGGTGGATGTCTCGAAAATAGACATGAGCACCACGCTGCTCGGTGAAAAACTCAAGCTGCCGGTGTTTATCGCACCGGTGGGTAATTTTTTGCAGATCGCCGATCCGGCGGGTGCGGTGGCGGTGGCGCGCGGCGCGATTGCGGCGGGTACCACGGCATTCATCAGCACCGCCGCCAAGCCGAGCATCGAAGAAGTCGCCCGCAGCGTGGATCATCCGCTCTTGTTTCAGCTTTATGTGCGCAGTGATCGCGCCTGGATGTGTGGCTTTCTGGATCGTGCAAAGGCGGCAGGCTATCGTGCGATTTGCGTAACTGTGGATCGTGCGTATTACAGCCGCCGCGAGCGTGACATCATCAACCAGTATTTGCAGCGCGCCGATTCCGGCGATCCGCGCCATCAGGCGAGCCTCACCTGGGAGGATGCGGCGTGGATCAAGCAGCACACTCAATTGCCGCTGATACTCAAGGGTATTGCCACGGCTGAAGATGCGAAGCTTGCGGTGGAGCACGGCGCGGATGTGGTTTATGTGTCAAACCACGGCGGCCGTCAGCTCGACCACGGGCAAGGCACCATCGAAACGCTGCCGGAGATTGTGGCGGCGGTGAACGGCAAAGCCGAAGTGCTGTGGGATGGCGGCGTCACACGCGGCACCGATGTGGTGAAAGCGATTGCACTGGGCGCGCGTGCAGTCGGTGTGGGCAAGCTGCAAGGCTGGGCGCTGGCGGCGGGCGGCGAGGCCGGCATCGTGCGCATGTTCGAACTGCTGGCGCAGGAGATACATACCACGCTGGGTCTGATGGGTGTTACGTCGCTGAAGGAATTAAATCCGTCGTGGGTAAAACCGGCGCTCCACACGGGCAAGTTCGGCGTGACCTGCAACTATCCGGTGTTTGATGAGATGTATGCCGATTAAAAACAACCGGATGTAGGGTGGGCACGTTTTTTGTGCCCACCGTTCGGAGTTCTGCGTTTACGCGGCGGCGTGGGCAAAACAAACATCGTTTTGCCCACCCTACGAAATTTCGTCACGCCATGCTCATGCTGCTCGCTTTCGTGGTTTTTTCCATGGGTGCGAAACTGCTGGCACAGGAATTCGTCATAACGTTCACGCTACGTTTACGGGTGCGCGGCGCTTCCCTTTGTGCTTCTCTTGAGCGGCTACTGCACTTTGATCCCGCGATCCTTGACCACCTTCACCCAGCGCGCGAACTCGCGCTGAATACGCTCATTGAATTGCGCCGCGGTGCCGCCGGTCGGGGTCATGCCCTGGGTTTCGAGATTCCTTTTCATATCGGGTTCCTGCAGTGCCCTGTTGATGGCGCTGTTCAGCGTATCGACGATAGGTTGTGGCGTGCCGCGCGCCGCCATCGCACCGAACCACAGCTCGACTTCATAGCCCGGAATGGATTCGCCGACAGTCGGCACGTTGGGCAGTGAATACCAGCGCTTGGCAGTGGTAACGCCGAGCGCGCGCAGCCTGCCGCTATTGACGTGCGGCGTCACCGGCAGCAGGCTGCCCACGATGATGGGCACTTGTCCCGCCAGAAGATCCGTCATGCCTGCTCCGGTGCTCTTGTAGTGCACCCCCAGCATCTGCGTGCCGGTCATGCTGAGCATCAGTTCAGTCGCCATGTGGGTGAGTCCGCCCATGCCAGTGGACACGTAGGTGAGGTCGCCGGGCTTCGATTTCGCAAGCGCGATGAATTCCTTGGTGGTTTTGGGCGGCAGCGACGGGTGCACTGTGAGTACGAACGGCGTGATGCCGAATTCAGCGACGCCCGGAATGCTGTTGATCGGATCAAACGCCGGCCGGTGCGTGGCCGAGGTTGCCGAGAAGCTGCCCGACATCATCATGATGGTGTAGCCGTCGGCGGGCGCCCTGGCCACCAGCTCCATGCCGATGATGCCGGCGGCGCCGCCGCGGTTGTCGACGACGAATTGCTGCTTGAGCATTTCTGTGAGCTTGGCCGACACCTGGCGCGCGGTAATGTCGCTGCCGCCGCCGGGCGCGAACGGCACGATCACGCGCACGACTTTTGTGGGGTACGCCTGTGCAGGGGCGAGTACGGGGTAGAGTGCCGCGACCGTGGCGACGCACGCGAGCAGTGGTTTCAGGGAAACGGTTTTCATACAGGTGCTCCTCGTTATTTTAGTCGAACTATTTTAACTGGTATTGGTGTGGCGGGGTGCGCGAGGGGTGCGTTACGCTGCGCCATCGCGCTGCGGTCTGCCGGTGCATGCTATACCCGGGGACGGGAATGCGCATGTTGGTTTATTATCTACACGCAATTTCGATGAACCCTACCGATCGATTTATACCGCCATGACGGCAAGCACAAACGAATTCAGGGTGATGAGCTCAGGCGCCTTTGCTGCGGCGTACCTGGCATTGATTCCGCAGTTGCAACGCATGACCACCAAAACCATCGTTACCGCCTCAACTGCCTTGGGGACGGGTGAGAATGCAATCCCGAACCGGCTCAAACGCGGCGAAGTCGTGGATATCGTCATTGCGGCAGATGCACTGCTGAGCCAACTGATGGCTGAGGGCCTGGTATCGGCCGCAGGTTATGCGCCGGTTGCGCGCTCGGCAATCGGCATGGCAGTGCGGGCGGGAGCACCCAGGCTGGATATCAGTTCGGTGGATGCGCTGCGAAACACGCTGCTGCAGGCAAAATCCATCGGTTATTCCCCTAGCGTGAGTGGGCAATATCTCACTACTGAACTGCTTCAACGCCTGGGCATCGCCGATCAGGTACTCAGCAAGTGCCATGCCGTCGGCGGAGGCGTGGGCGTGAAGGTGGCGCGCGGCGAGCTGGAGATTGCTGTGCAGCAGATGAGTGAGCTGCGTCCGGTGCCGGGCATCGCGCACATCACGCCGCTGCCGCCGGAGGCGCAGAGGGTTTCGGTGTTTTCTGCGGGCGTGGCTGCGCGTTGCCCGGATGCGGCCCTGGCTCGCGCGGTGATTAAATTCCTGGCGTCGGCAGAGGCGGCCCATGTCATTGTGAACAGCGGTTTGGAACCTATCAGCAATTGATGGAGTATGATGGTATTTGTCCGCTACCCCAACGGCTGGCGCCTACGAACACCTTACCACGGAGAAAATCATGAAAGACGGACTCAGATTTGTCGACTGCGATATGCATGTTATGGAACCCGCCGATCTGTTCGCGACCTATCTCGACCCGAAATTCCGCGACCGCGTCATTCTGCCGCTGGGGGCGGACGGGCGCCCGCGCCGGGGTATGATCATGATTGACGGTCTGCCGACCTCGTATGACGTCGAGCTGCAGAAACACCGCAAGCGCGGTCCCCTGCGCAGCAGCAACAGCACGCAGCCGCTGTCCGGTTCGCGGCTTGCCAATTCCAACCGGCTGGATTTCGCCATCGCGCGCAATTACAACGCCGAGGCGCAAGTGATGGCGATGGAGATCGAGGGGATCGATATCGCCGTGTTGTTTCCCACCGTGGGCTTAAGCCTGATCGCGCGCGACGGCATGGACCCGCATTTGTCGCTGGCGCTGTGCCAGGCCTACAACAACTGGATCCATGACTTCTGCCAGTACAGCCCGGACCGCCTGAAATTCGCCGCCATGCTGCCGCTGCATGATGTCAATCTGGCCGGACTGGAACTGATCCGCTGTGTCAAGGAACTCGGTGCCGTGGGGTCCTTCGTGCGCCCCAATCTGCTGCAAGGGCACTACTGGCACTCGAATTACTGGGACCCGCTGTACAGCCTGCATGAAGAACTCGACGTGACCCTGGGATTCCACGAGGGCACCGGCGCCTGGAACGGCCACATGAACAAGCTCTACGGCGAAAACCGTTTCTATCGCCACGTCGCCAGCCACTGGATCGAGATGCAGCAGGCGCTGATCGCCATGATCATCGCGGGCGTTTTCGAATTCCACCCCAAGCTCAGGGTAGCCTTTCTGGAAGCGCAGAATTCATGGGTGCCCGGGATACTGTCGCGCATCGAGTGGGATTACCCGCAATACCGGGATTCGCACGCCCCGTATCTGTCGCTGACGCCCAAGGAATACTTCCGGCGCAACTGCTGGGCCGCGGTCGAAGGCAGCGAGCCGGAGATCGAGGGCACGGCCAAACTCATCGGCGCCGATCGCATGTGCATATCGACCGACTACCCGCATTTCGATTCCGATTTCAGCAACGTCTCCAACAACCTGTTGCGCAATGTCCCGCGCGAGATGGCGGCGCAGATATTCATGGGCGGGGCGCATCTGTACGGCTTTACCAGCGAGGACTTCGCGGCAGCCGATGCAGCCGCCGCAAAAAACCGCCAGACCGCTGTTGCGGTTGAAGCCTGAGCCGTATAGCGTCCAGTTTCTCAGCTGCCAAGTTCAGGAGGGCACACGGTGATAGCAGCCTACGCCAGGTACTCGGCTTTTTCACCCGGCACCGGAGAATTCTGAATGGCGCCTTTGGCGGATACCTTTTCGCGCCCGCCGCATTGCTCAACCAGCGCGGATTGAGCGCGAAATGCCATTTCGTCTGCCTGCTCCGGATCGACCATGCCGCGCAGGATGCCCTCGTACTGCCTGACGACATCAGCATGCGCTGCGTCCTGCGCCAGGTTGTAGAATTCTTGCGGATCTTTTTCAAGATCGAAGAGTTCCGGCGCGTAGCCTACATAGGTGATGAACTTGTATTTACCTTTGCGGATCATAAATGAAGCGCGGTCTGCGCCGGCCGCGTAATATTCGCTGAACGCCACCCGCTGGGGATCATTGGGTGCGTGCGCCAGCTTGGTCAGGGATCGTCCGGGCAGTTTTTCCTGTGCCGTGATCTCGTCATGACCGATGGCCTCCAACACCGTCGGGCCTATATCGATCAGTGTGACGGGCGTGGTCGAGACTTTGCCTGCGGGCACGCCCGGGCCGGCTACGATCATCGGGATCGCCGCGGACTCCTCGTACATATTGTTCTTGCCCCACAGCCGGCGCGCACCGAGGTTCTCGCCGTGATCGGTGGTGTAAATGATGAGGGTGTTATCCCGCAGCCCTGCTTTATCAAGCGCAGCAATCACTTTGCCGATATTCGAATCGAGGTAGCTCACGCAGCCGTAATAGGAATTCATCAGCACCTTCTTGCTTTGCAGCGTGAGAAAGTCCTCGTGATTGCGCGAGCGTTGCAGCAAATGTATCCACGGATGCAGCGACACGTCGGGGTCGCTCATCTTGGGCATAGCAAAATCAATCTTGCTGTAGCGTTCGTAAAATTCCGGCGGCGCGATATGCGGCGGATGCGGGCACACGAACGAGCACATCAGTGTCCACGGCCGGCCGTTGTGGTTTGCGCCTTTGTGTTTCAGCCAGGCGCACGCTTTTTCCATGATCTCGTGGTCGTATTTGGTGTACGAAGATTCACCCGGACCGATGCGTTCGACGGTCTTACTGCGCTTCAAAGGCGGCGCCATGGGGCGCTTCACGCAGCCGCGTATATCGCCCAGTCCGCCATCGACGTTCATCGGAATAATGGCTGCTTCCAAACCTACCGGCGCCTCGTCGTCACGGAAATGCAGCTTGCCGATCGAGGTCACGCCGGATCCCTGTGCGCCTGCCATGTGATGCCAGCTTTTCACGCGGCCTTCGTAGCCGTGCGAGTTATCCCAATAATGCGTCTCGTTTACGTAACGCCCTGTCGCAAGTGCCGCGCGCGCCGGCACGCAAATCGCGGAGTTGGTATAGGCCGTGGTAAAGCGGGTGCCGCGCGCGGCTAACGCATCTATATTGGGGGTCGCGATAAAGTCATGCCCATAGCACCCCATCACCTTCTGCTGGTGTTGGTCGGAAATAATAAAAAGAACATTGCATGCCGTCATGGTGTCCTCGTGGGGTTACTCGCCTAAACTGCCTGCAAATCACACGGGTTGTAGCTGCGATCGCGTGGTCCCGATAAGCTATAGTATGCGCACTGCGGCGGGTAAGGGCGGGTTGTTACTATACCTGTTACAGGCGTCTTGACTATTGCCTCTTACATCAATTTTCAAACGATTCCACTTCAATAACTGGAAGGTCTATATGGATACCAAGGACAAAATTCCCCTGGCAGTACACCGGGTGCGCACCTTCCTGTGGGCGCAGCGGCCGGCGAGGGCTTGAATGGACACCTCTGTCACAGCCGCACTTTTCGTTTTGGCAGCCAGCGTTGTTGCTGCAGGCGCGGCCACCGCGCAAAGCTACCCAACCAAGCCGATCCGCGTCATCGTGCCGCTTGCGGCCGGCGGCCAGGCCGACATCGTGGCGCGTTTGCTGGCGCAGAAACTTGCCGACACCTTCAAGCAGCCGCTGGTTGTGGACAACCGTACCGGGGGTGGAGGCTCCATTGGCACTGAAACCGCGGTGCGGGCCACCGCTGACGGCTACACTATGCTCATTACAGCGAGCACCTACGCCGCCAACGCGGCGCTCTATAAGCTGCCCTACGACCCGGTGAACGATGTGACACCGATCGCGTTCATCGGCGACACCGGCTTCGTGGTGGCGGTCCATCCGACGCTTCCCGTCAAGAGCATCAAGGAGCTGATGGCGTATGACAAAGCGAATCCCGCCAAGCTTAACTATGGCACCGGCGGCATCGGCAGCACCTCCCATCTTGCCACCGAACTCTTCAACCAGATGGCCGGCACCCGCATGGTGCATGTGCCGTACAAGGGTGCTGCCCCGGCACTGAGCGATCTGCTCGGCGGACAGATACAACTCGCATTAACCGGCGTGCCAGTGGCAATACCACAGATCAAAACGAATCGTGTGCGTGGCCTTGCGGTGACTACCGTCAAGCGTTCCAATGCACTGCCCGATATCCCGGCGGTAGCGGAAACCGTCCCCGGTTATGACGCTGCGAGTTGGTTCGCCGTCATTGGATCGAAAGGCTTGCCGCAGGACATCGCCGGGCGCTGGAACCGCGAGGTCAATCGCATACTGCAATTGCCAGACGTGAAAGAGCGCATGGCGGGCCACGGCATTGAGCCCGCCGGCGGCGCGCCGGAACGCTTACTCGAAGTTGTCCGGCGCGATATCGCGAAGTGGCAGAATGTGGTCAAGTTCGCCAACATCAAACCGGAAGTCTGATCTAATAACCAGGAGCTTTGTTCATGTCCAAAACGTTGAAGCAAACCCGTATCGAATTGAATAACGCGGTGTTCTCGCTGCCCGATATCGTGGCCAAGGCGGAAGGTTACTTCGAAGACGAAGGTGTGGCGGTTGAACTGGTGGTACCGGAAAAGCGCAAAGCCATGTTGGCGGCGGCGGGCGAACCGGTCAAACAGCACACCGCCATCCAGTCGTTTCTATGGCACGAAGGCATCGAGAACGGCGAGTTCTCCGTATACCACGCCTGCGAATGGGGCCAGATGCGCCGCACGCAGGACACCTGTGCGGGCGTCAAGGTCATCACCAAGCGCGCGGCCGTGTCCACCCAGGCCATCATCGTTCGCGGCGATTCGCCCTACAACGTACCGCAGGATCTTGCCAGCGTCGAAGTGGCAGTGAATTTTCATGCCGGCTCGCACTACATCACGCTTGCCATGCTCACCGGCTACATGAAAAAAGATCAGGTGAAGACCCTGCACATCGGTATACCGAATCAGCGCTTCAAGGCGTTGATGGAAGGCCGCGTTGCGGCTGCAGCGGTGATGGAACCGTGGATATCCACCGCCGAAAAACTCGGCTTCAAGGTCATCTGCGAGGCGTTCTACAACGGACTGGAGGTCGCCGATCCAAGCGTGGACGACGGCATATTTCACGCCTTGCGCCGCGCCCATATCAGAGCCGTCGACAAAATCAATCAGGACATCCAGCCCTGGCTGCACCATCTGACGCGAGAGGTGCCCGCTGACATCGCGAAGCTCGAAGCATCCGACCTGCACCTGCCGCGACTCAGATACAACCATCCGGAACTTTATACGCCGGCTGAATTTCAGCGTACCTACGATTTCATGCTTGAGAGGGGGCTGATCAATCCCGAGAGTACCTTCGATAAGCTGGTGAGCCGGGAAAGGGGTCAGGTCTAGCAAAGTAGCATGCGCCATGCTATCCTGACATCACTATGTCACGCCCCATCCGCATCGAATTCCCCAACGCCCTGTATCACGTCACCTCGCGGGGCGACCGGCGCGAAGCTATTTTCGAGGACGACGAGGACCGCCGCACCTTCCTGCAAACGCTTGGACAGGCGTTCAAGCAGTTCAACTGGCTTTGCCATGCCTAGTGCCTGATGGACAATCATTACCATTTGCTCATCCAGACCCCGGACAGCAACTTGTCAAAGGGCATGCGCCAGTTGAATGGCGTGTTCACGCAGGCGAGTAACCGGCGTCACCGGCGCGTGGGGCACCTGTTTCAAGGACGCTTCAAAGCCATCCTGGTGGACAGCGACGCTTATCTGCTGGAACTCTCGAGCTACGGAGGCGCCTGATCGCGACGCAGCCATCGTGCGCTCGCACGCAAGCGGGACTTATTCCTACCAGGATTGCCGAGCACTTTGGAATACACTTTAATACGGTGGGGCGGATTGTGAGAATCAAGAGTATGCTACTTTACTAGACCTGACCCCTTCCGTGACCCCTTCCGCCCGTGGTCATCCGCCCAGCGGCCCGCAGACTGCGTCGTAGGCATATTGCGCGCCAGGCTCGTCGCCTTTCAGACTGTCTTTATTGGGTTCACCCACATAGCGGTCGCCGCGCCGCGCCGCCTGTTCGGTGGCCCCTTTGACTCGGGGGCCGCGTGTTTGCTGATACAGCGCGAAAGCTTTTTCCGGCGTGGCTTCAGATTTCAGGCAGCGCGTGAGTATCATCGCATCCTCGAGTGCGTTGGCTGCCCCCTGCCCCAGAAAGGGCAGCATCGGATGGGCCGCGTCGCCCAATAGCACCACGCGGCCGGACGACCATTGTTCGAACCAGGGACGGCCGAAGAGGCCCCATTTGAATACCTGGCCGCTCACCGGCTGCGAAATCACCGTGCGCGTACCTTCGTCGAAGCTTGCGAATTCCGCCAGAAATTCGTCTAGCGGCGCAGGGATCATCCAGCCTTCCGCTTCCCATTGGTCCCGTTGCGCAACCGCGACGAAATTGAGCAACTCACCGCGCCGTATTAGATAGCGGTTGATGTGCCGGCCCTGCCCGAAAGCGACAGCCGATTCATGCAGGTGCTTTGGCAGATCGGCAGTATCGACCAGCCCGCGCCAGGCGACGAAGCCGGTGAACTCGGGTGGCGCCGGATTGAACAAGGTCTCGCGAATGGAGGAGCGGATGCCGTCGGCGGCGACTACCACATCCGCTGTTTCCACATGGCTATCCGAGAAGGTTAACGTCACGTGGTCGCCGCGCGACTCAAGTTTGTCAACCTGGGATGCGAGCCGCAGCGCACCCGGCGCAATTTCCGCCAGACGCTTGATCATCGCGTGCTGCAAATCCCAGCGGTGCAGCCGCATATAGGGCGCACCATAGAGTGCGCGGAAATCTTTGGTCATCATGCGCATGATGACGGCGCCGGTGCGGTAATGCCGGTATTCCGTTTTCGGCGGCGTCACCGAGGTCTCTTCCAGCGCGGGCCCCAGGCCCAGGTGATAGAGCACGCGCGTGGCATTCGGCGCAAGCGTGATGCCCGCGCCCAGATCAACCAGTTGCTTCGAGCGCTCGTGCACCGTGACGACGTAGCCTGCCTGAGTCATGGCCAGGGCAGTGGCGAGGCCACCGATGCCGCCTCCAATGATGGCGATTTTCATGTTTTCCGATTTATGATATTACTACTCATATAGTAAAGGAGGAATGTCTTCATGGCTAACAGCAAGGGATCGATAGCAATCGTCGGCGCCGGCATCGGTGGCCTGTGCGCGGGCGTATTGCTTTCCAGACTGGGGTTCGCGGTCACGATCTACGACCAGGCCTCGCGCTTTGCCCGGGTCGGCGCCGGCATCCAGCAGACGCCGAATGCCATGCGCGTGCATCGCAAACTCGGCACCGAAGCCCGCTTGCGGCAAGTGGCGTTCAACTCGCCTTCGGGCATCAGCCGCGAGTGGGATACCGGCAACATCACCAACGAACTGACCCTGGGCGACGAGGTTGAGCACCGTTACGGCGCGCCTTTTCTGCTGATGCACCGGGCCGAACTGCATGCCGCGCTCGAATCCGTGTTGCCGGCGGGCATGGTGCAATTCAACCGCAAGCTGGTCGGACTCGATCAGAATAATCGCGGCGTGACCCTCGCCTTTGCCGACGGCAGCCGCGTGACGGCCGGCGCGGTGATCGGCGCCGACGGTGTGCACTCGGTGGTGCGCGAATGGATGCTGGGGCCGGAGAAGCCGCGCTTTTCCGGACGCGTTGCTTACCGCACCACGTTTCCCGCGCGGCTCCTCGGCGCGACGCAGATCACGCTGCTTCGCACCAAGTGGTGGGGGCCGGACCGGCACATGGTGGTCTACTACGTCACAGCGAAGCGCGACGAACTCTACTTCGTTACCAGCCAGCCCGAAGATGCGCAGTGGATGACACGCGAATCCTGGTCGCAAAAGGGTGATCTGAAAGTGCTGCGTGAAGCCTACGCAGGCTTTCACCCCGAAGTGCGCGCGATTGTCGAGGCGTGTCCGGAAGTGCACAAGTGGGCGCTGATGGAGCGCGACCCTTTGCCGCGCTGGTGCGAGGGCCGCGTCACCTTGCTCGGCGACGCCTGCCACCCGATGACGCCCTACATGGCGCAGGGCGCGGCCTCCGCCCTTGAAGACGCGGCGATGCTGTCGCGCTGCCTAGAGGACGTCAGCGTGGATGGCGTGGTGCAGGCATTGCGTTGTTACCAAGCGAATCGCCTACCGCGCACGGCCGAGATCCAGCAGACCTCGAGCAAGAATACCTGGATGCGCAGCGCCACAGACCCGACCTGGGTCTACGGCTACGATGTATGGACGGCTCCTCTGGTCGACCCGGATCGGGCAGCGGCGTAATGCCGGGGCGGGGTGTGATTCAAACTGATGTCTGAGCAGGGGCTGTATAGCTCCCACGGACCGTCCCTACCCCCTGAAGGCTAAGCTATGCGCACAACTTTGAACGTGAGACATGTAGCCCGGAAGAAGGCCATGGCTTTTCATGGCCGTATTCCGGGGAAGTGTGGGTGGATGAACCCGCGTGCTGACGATGCGCCGTGCTTCTTCCCGGAATACGTCCTGCGGACTCCTTCCGAGCTACGGGAGATGTGTGTATAGGTTACGCGTACCGGCGCATCACGTTTCCCATGGGCGTGCCGGGCCCGGTTCGTGTCACTATTTCATTTTCCGCATGGCTTAGCATCGGTAATCCTCCATCAATGAAGCAGCGTACGCGCTATCCAAGTTGCGTAACGCTACCGATGACTGGGTGATGGCTATCGCGGCTTTTTCAAGTAATCGGCGTTCACGCAGTTGATCAGTTTGTTGTCCTTCAAATACAGGCACGCGGTCTGCGCGGCTTTGGTGCGCAGGTCAACAAGGCCGTCGGGGCTGTAAAAGCCCGAGTGCGGTCCCAACAGCACGCGACCTTTGATCCAGGGTTCATTCGCACGCCACGCGGCGACCAGCGGATCGGCGAGTGTGGCGGGTTCGCTCGGCAGCACGTCGAGGCCCACCGCCAGCAGGCGATTGCTTTTCAAACCTTCGAGCAGTGCCGCCGTGTTGCAGATGGGTCCGCGCGCGGTGCTGATGAGGTATGCGCCCGGTTTCATTCTGGATACGGTGTCAGCATTGATCATGCCGTTGGTTTCGGTGGTCAGTGGCGCGTGGATGGTGATGACATCGGCCACTTTGAGCAAATCTTCGAGTTTGCTCGCGCGCGTGAAGCCAAACGACAGTTCTGCGCCGGTCGAAAGCTGCGGATCATAAAAGATCACGTTCATGCCAAAGGCGCGCGCGCGCAATGCCGAGGCGGTGCCGATGCGGCCCATGCCGATTACGCCGTAGGTGGCGCCGCGCAGCCGGCGCGCGGTGACATTGTGGGTGTGGGTCCAGTTGGCGGTGGGGTTCTCGCGCAGCGCGGCATCGTAGATGGCGGTGCCGCGTGCAAACGCCAGCATCATCGCAATCGCGGTGTCGGCCACTTCGGTGGTGCCATAGTCGGGCACGTTGCACACCGCAATGCCGGCTTCGCCGCACAGCTGGAGATCAACGTTGTCGTAGCCGACGCCGTTGCGCACGATGATGCGGCATTTTTTCAGATGCGGCACCACTGTGGCATTCATCTGGATGCGCGCGACAACGATGCCATCGCAGTTTTGCCATGCCGTCAGATCGACTTCCTCGAAGCTATTTTTGCGTGGGTTGAGCAGCATGGTGTCCGCACCGAATACTTTTGCCTCGAGATCGAGTTGTGCGGAACGGCTGTCGGGGTAGAGCAGGTTCAGGGACATGGTGTTTCCTTGAAAGGGTTTTGCGTTACCATACACCACTTGTCTCCTAACCGGTAAGCTCTGATGGATAAATTGGCGCCCACGGAACGTTTTCTCCGCCGCACCGTTCTACTGTTATTGCTGATGGTTGTGCTGGGTGGCGTACTGGCGGCAGCGCTGCCTGTGCTGCAGGGTGCTCGTGACACGTTAGACGTGGTAGCGCCGTCGATTCTTGCACTGGTGATGCTGGGCTTAGCAGTGTATTTTTATCGGCGGCCGGATAGTCTGCTGCCGGTGATTCGTGTCACCATCCTCTACGCGCTCCTCGGCATCGCGATTTGCGCCTGGTATTACACACTGATTGCCTGGCGTTCGACGGACATCACCCTGGTCGATAGTCTGCCGCCGATTACGCCGCTGCTGGTGCCGTTGCTGCTGGCGTTCATTGTTTTGCTGCGTCCCCAGCGTCTGATGGAAATTGCCTTGGGTAGCTGGCTGCTGGTGGCGGTGCCGATTCTTGCCTATCTCGCCGCACACCCTCACGAACTCGCGAGTCAGCGCGGGCTGGACATGGTGATAACACTGGGGCCGGTCACGCTGATCGTGGTGAGTTTCATTCCGTTCCAGCTCGGCATTGAACAGTGGATTGCGCAGTTGCAAATCGATCGCGCGCAGGCGCAGGCGCTCGCCGAACGCGATGCACTCACCGGCCTTTTCAATCGCGGCGCCGGTGAGCGCATGCTGACGGGCTTGATCACCGCGCCGACCGAAAGCGATGTGTTGATTATGTTCGACATCGACCACTTCAAGAAGGTCAACGATACGAACGGGCATCCCGCGGGTGATGCGGTGTTGCGTGAAGTGGCGACTCGTTGTACCAACCTGCTGCGCAAGGGTGATGTGTTGACACGCTGGGGCGGTGAGGAGTTTTTGATGCTGATGCGATGCCCCGGAGACGCCGGCGTCGCACGTGTGGCGAACGCCTTGCGCACTGCGATTTCGGGCACGCCCATCGCACCCGCCGGTACCGTCACGGCGTCATTTGGCGTGGCGCGTTTTCGGTCGAACGACACGCAACTGACGTGGGTCAAGCGCGCGGACGTGGCGCTGTACGAAGCAAAAAGCACGGGCCGAGACCGGGTGGTGGGGATCGCTTCGGGTGCGGCAGGTGAAGTGGATGGCAACAAGACTACCTAGCTAAGGAGGCTGGCATGGCAACAAAAATTGAGGTAACGCTCACCGTGAATGGTGTGCGCCAAAAAATCTCGGCGCAGCCGGATATGCCGCTGCTGTGGGTGTTGCGCGAGCAACTCAGATTGACCGGCACCAAATTCGGCTGCGGCGTCGGGCAGTGCGGCGCGTGTACGGTGCATGTGAACGGCCAAGCGGTGCAGTCGTGCCTGCAAAGCCTGCAGGATGTCGCCGGTAAAAGCATCACCACTATCGAGGGCCTGTCCAGGGACGCCAGCCATCCGCTGCAAAAGGCGTGGATCGCCGAACAGGTGCCGCAATGCGGTTACTGCCAATCGGGGCAGATCATGCGTGCCGCCGGGCTGCTCAAAGAGACGCCGCGGCCCACGCGTGAGCAAATCGTCGAATACATGAGCCCCAATATTTGCCGCTGCGGCACCTACGCGCGCATTACGCGTGCGATTGAACGCGCATCACAGGAGGGCTGAGCGATGACAACCTCGATGAAAATTAACCAGCAGCGCCGCCAGTTCATGGTGGGCGCGGCGGGCTTCACCTTCGGCGTCGCGGTGGGCGCGCCTGCGTTGTTGGCGGGCGCAGCACACGCGCAGAACACCGGCGCCACCCTCAACAACTGGGTGACGATCTATACCGATGGCACGGTGGCGATCAAGTCGCCCGCGGCGGAGATGGGGCAGGGCTCGCTGACCGCTTTGCCGCGTATTCTGGCCGACGAAATGGACGCGGATTGGGCCAAGGTGAAAATAGACAGCGCGGCGGTGGGCGACAAGATTTTTGGCAATCCAGGCCGCAATTTTCACCAGTACACCGCAGGCAGCGCCACGGTGACCGGGTACTTCAACAATCTGCGGCAGTTCGGTGCGCAGGTGCGCTACGTGCTGATGGACAATGCGGCGCAGCGCTGGGGAGTGCCGCTGGCGGAACTCACGACTCAGCCCGGCGTGGTGTGGCATGAAAAATCCGGCCGCCGCCTGAGCTACGGCGAAATCGCCGCCTTCGCGAAAATTCCAGCCACAGCGCCGCAGATCGCCGTGGCGCCGGTGGCGAGCGCCGAGTTTCGTTTGATCGGCAAGGACATTCCGCGGGTGGATG
The DNA here is from genome assembly GCA_945864585.1 of Bordetella parapertussis. Lineage (GTDB taxonomy): Bacteria > Pseudomonadota > Gammaproteobacteria > Burkholderiales > SG8-41 > UBA5216. Next base: position 51,561 of record CAMBCF010000019.1, read on the forward strand.
TCGAGGGCAAGCAAAATGGCGCCACCCTGTACAGCATTGATGTGCAGGTGCCGGGCATGATTTACGGCGCGATTGTGCGCGAGCCAGTGGAGGGCGCGGGTGTGGCGAAAGTCGATGACACTGCCGCACGCGCGATCGATGGCGTGCTCAGCGTGGTGACGCTTAAGAACGGCGTAGGCGTGCTGGCCGAAAATCCGTGGGCGGCATTTCAGGCGCGCAAGGCGCTCAAGGTGACGTGGGGCGGTAAGGCGCAAGGGGCAGGATTTTTCAGCGAGGGTGGTTTCGCCCGCTTTTCGGCGATGGCGAAAGACCCGGCGCAGCCGGTGATCGATTGGGAGAAGCAGGGCGATGCGGCGGCCAAACTGAAAAGCGCCGCGAGCGTGGTCGAGGCCGAGTACCGCTCTGACTACGCCTACCACGCGCAGATGGAGCCGCTTAACTCCATCGCGGTGGTTTCCCCTGCGGGTGACGCGGTGGAAATCTGGTGCGGTGTGCAGAGTCAGACCATCGCGGTGACGGTGGCGGCGCAGGCGCTGGGCATACCCGAATCAAAAGTGAAGTTTAACCACTACCTGCTCGGTGGCGGCTTTGGCCGGCGCGGCAACCGTGACGCCGATTTCGTGCTGGATTCGGTGCTGCTGTCCAAAGCCTGCGGCAAACCGGTGAAAGTGATGTGGACGCGCGAGGACGATATTCATTCCGGCCGCTTCCGTCCGCTGTATGTGAACCGTTTGCGCGCAGGGCTGGACGCATCGGGCAATATTTCCGGCTGGCATCATCGCGCGGTGTGCGATCACGTGATGGCATTCATGGATCCGCTGCGTTACCAGCAGGTCAAAGGGCGCGACGGCATTGCATTGAGCGGCATCAATGTGCGCTCGTATGAAATTGCCGATCGCACCGCCGAGGGCGTGCTGGTGCATACCGGCATGCGTACCAATCCGCTGCGCGGCATCGGCCTTACCGCCAACAGTTTTGCCACCGAAGTGTTCATCGATGAACTCGCAGCGAAAGCGGCGGTTGACCCGGTGCAGTTCCGCCTGCGCCTGCTGACGCAGCAGCCACGCGCGCGTCACGTGATCGAAGAGACCGCGAAAATGGCCGAGTGGCAGCGCAAACGCCCGGGGCGCGGTTTGGGACTGGCCTATGTGGATTACTCCGGCACACACGTGGCGGGCATCGCTGAGGTGTCGGTGGACAAGCAAAGCGGCGCGATCAAGGTGCACAATTTCTGGTGCACCATAGACTGCGGTGTGGCGGTGCATCCCGACAATGTCATTGCGCAGACCGAAAGCTCTATCGTGTATGGCGTCGGGCTTGCGCTGTCCGAGCGCATCACCATCGCCGACGGCGCGGTGCAACAGTCGAATTTCTTTGACTACCATGTGCCGCGCATGCGCGATGTGCC
>CAMBCF010000020.1 GCA_945864585.1 Bordetella parapertussis
AAGCGCGCCAAGTCACGCGCACCGCTGGTGGTCATCGAAACCAGCACCCTCACCCTCGCCGACAAACAACACGCACAACAGACTCTTGCACGCGCCGGCGCGCAAACGCTCGACTGCCCGATCAGCGGCACGGCGGTGCGCATGAAGCAAGGCGGCTGGAGCATTTTCGCCAGCGGGCCGCAGGATGCGTTCAGGCGCGTGCAGCCGGTGCTGAAGGTGTTCACACACAACGTGCAATACGTGGGCGCCTACGGCAACGGCGCTAAAATGAAATTCATCGCCAATCACCTGGTGGCGATTTACAACGTCGCGGTGGGTGAGACCATGACCTTCGCGCGAAAAATGAAACTTGATCCGCAGCAGGTGTGGGATTTGTTTTCCAGCAGCCCGGTGCTGGGCAACGGCGTGTTCAAGCTGCGCGGCAAGCTGATGGTGGCGCAAAATTATCTGCCCGCCACCATGAAAGTCGAGGTGTGGCAAAAAGACATGCAGGTGATCGGCGACATGGCGAAAGCGGTCGATTGCCCGCTGCCGCTGTTCACCGCCTGCGCACCGCTCTACACCACCGCGATGGCGCAGGGGCTGTCACAGCACGACACGGCTTCGGTGTGCGAGGTTCTGGGGCGAATGGCGGGGTTGAAGAGTGGTAAAGGAAAATCGTAGCAAGGTAAGGCGGGTTAGCGCAGCGTAACCCGCCAATGCGCAAACGGTGGATTACGGCGCAATCGAATAAATCGATGAACCTGCGCGAGGTTTCCATCGATTGATGAAAGCCGTCATGAGTGCCCGCTCATTCCGGTTTGACGCCCATTGCCTTAACCAGCTTCCCGTACTTGGCATACTCCGCCGCTACAAACTGGCCAAATGCTTCCTGCGTGTTGCCCACACCGTCGCTGCCCAAATCCTTCAGCCGCTCCTTGATATCCGGCAGGTTGACGATGCGCACCGGCTCGCGATTAAGACGCGCGACAATTTCGCCCGGCGTTTTCGCCGGGGCATGTACGGAATACCAGGCGCTGGCGGTGTACTCGGGCATTCCGGCTTCGGCGAAGGTGGGGACTTGCTGCAGGTCGGGCAAGCGCGTGGCGAGCGCGATCAGTTCCTTTAACGAATTCACCGGCAGTGCTGGATTGACCACCAGCAGCGTGGGTGCGATCACCAGCAGCGTTACCGGACTGAAAGTACGGGTTTCGCGGGGTATAGTGTTTGTGCGATGGGGGATGCGGCGTTTAAGACCAGCAGGACTGCAAGCAGATTGCGAGTAGGCGTGGAAGGTCTCATGATTTTTCCCGGTGTGGCGTTGCCATTAACGGTTGCGCCCTGTGTGGTAAATTGGTCCTGACAGCTTATGCGAATGAGGCGGCATCGTGCAATACATCTACGGCTATGACGAACTGAATAGCGCGCTGGACAATCCCACCAGCGCCAGAGTTGAGCCGCGCCGCGTGTTGTCGGGACCGACCCTGGAAACCGGCAAGTCTTCCACCATCGGTGCGGTGCTCTACGGTGTACACATCGCGGTGGCGCTGGCGGGGCAGGCCGCCGGTTCCGGCGCCAAGGCGCATACGCATCCGAACGAGCAGTTTAATTACATACTGCAAGGCGTGATGGTGTCGGACATCGACAACGAAAAACAAACCTTCGGCAAGAAGGGCATGCTGGTACACACGCCGTCGATGTCGGTGCATACGGGGCAGGCGTGTCCCGACGAAGACCTGTTGTTCTTTGCCATGAAAGACACGCGTCACGGCATCACCGGGCCGCCGGTCGATGGCAAGTATGATGGGCCGTTTTTTCTGCCGGGCTTCGGCAAACGCGCGCATGAAGCGAGACTGACCACAGCGCAAATGATGGCCGCATCAGGCACTGATCCCGCAGGCGAAAAGATACGTTATGCATATGATTTTAATGACTTTTCTGAAAAGACCGGTCGCGTTGCCAGCGCACGCATGGTGGCGGGACTGCAGTTGGCCAGCGGCGTGAAAGGCGGTTTATTAATCAGCAAAAAACTGCAAGTGGCGGTGCTCGAACTCGCGCCCGGCGCTACACTCCCGACGCATGGGCATGACAACGAGCAGTTCACGCTGGTGGCCGAAGGCGATGTGCATGCGTATGTTGCGGGCAACTCGCATCGCGTGCGAGAGCGCTTTGTGATTCACGTGCCGCCGCAGGTGTCGCATGGCATGATTGCGGGCACCAGGGGCGCGCGTATCGTGACGGTGCAGGACACGCGATTTGCGTTTGCAGGTTGATTCTGAAGGGAGTGATAGCGATGATAGTGACACAGCTTTCCCCGAATATTGGCGCAGAGGTGACAGGCATTGATCTGCGTCAGCCGGTCGATGCGCAGACGCGCCGCAATCTTAATGCGGCGGTTGTCGAGCATGTGGCCCTCGTTATCCGCGATCAGGATTTCACGCCCGAGCAATATCTCGCGGCGGTTTCACTGTTCGGCGAACCGATGGAGCAGCACTTCACGCAGTACGCGCTGCCCGCTTGCCCGCTGGTGCATGAGGTATCGAACCGGCATCAGGATAAATCGGGCAAGCGCGTGAAGCACGGCGCCGGCTGGCACACCGACCACACCAATCATCTGCGGCCGCCGAAAAACACCAGCCTATATGCGGTCGCGCTGCCGTCAAAAGGTGGCGACACCGCGGTAGTCAATATGCGCGCCGGCTACGACGCGCTGCCCGAAGATATCCGGCAGAAAATACAGGGGATGAAGACGGTTAACGTGTTTCAGGGTAGTGCCTCGGCGCGCTATTCCGGGCAGTCCGCCGACGCGCAGGTCGAGAAGAAGCCTGATCCGGTGCTGCAACCGCTGGTGCGCACCAATCCCGACAACGGCATGAAAGCACTGTACTTTCATCCGGTGAAGACCGAGAACATTGTCGGCATGAGCGCCGCGGATTCGCAGGCGCTGCTCAACGATCTGCTGGAACGGACGGTTAAGGACGAGTTTATCTACCGCCACCACTGGCGCAAGGGCGATATGCTGATCTGGGACAACCGCGCGGCGATGCACCGCGCGCATTTCGACTACGATCCGAACGAGTTTCGTCTGCTCTACCGCGTGCTGGTGCGCGGGGAAGTGCCGTTTTAGCGGTGCGTTGATTCGTGCAAGCAAGCGTGGGCAAAACGTTTTGAGTTTTGCCCACGCCGCCGCGTAAATCTGCAACTCTGAACGGTGGGCACACGTGCCCACCCCGCAAACTTATACGAGCAGACCGAGCGCCTTTTCGACCCTCGGCTTGACCTCGCCGATCATCAGTTCCATCGAGCGCATCGCGGCCTTGTGCGGCGTGTTGCCGACCTTGAACGAAAAGCACACATGCACCGGCTCGCCCGCGCGGATCTCGGCGACGAGCTTTTCGGCGACCATTTCGACATCGCCGATCAGCAGATCGTTGTGGATGGTTTCGAGTGACGGCTCGTCGGGGAACGGCACATCGACCAATACCGTGCCCTGCATCACTTCCTTCCTGCGCCTCAAGCTCGAGGCGAGCCGCGACTGATAGCGCGCGTTCTCGGCAAAGCGCATCCCTTCCTCGCGGCTGCCGGTGATGTGGGCGAAGCGGTTGACCGTCATGTGCGCCTTCGTCACAGGCACGTTCTCCGCGGCAAACGCAGCGGCCATGTCGGCATACTGATCGGCCAGCAATTTGGCGCCGCCCAGCCGCCCCGAAGTCAGCACCCGATAGCCGTGCCGCGCGGCGGCGCGGAACATAGCCGGGGCATGGCCGGCGACGTAGATCGGCAGCGGTTTTTGCACCGTGCGGGCAGAGATATGCGTCTCCGGCATCCGGTAGTGCTTGCCGTTGTAGCTGAAGAAATCCTGATTGAACGCGAGCTCGAGGATGTCGCAAAACTCATTGGTCATTTCGAGATTCTGGGCGAGGTCGACGCCGAAGCGCTCGAATTCGTAGGGCTGATAACCAGCGCCTATACCCAGTATCAGCCGGCCATTGGACAAGGCGTCAGCAGTGGCGATTTCGGCGGCAAGCCGCACGGGGTTATACAAGGGCAACACCACCACTGCGGTGCCGAGCCGTATCTTTTTGGTGGTTGCTGCACAATGCGCCACCATCATTAATGGCGAGGCACACAGGCAATAATTCGAGAAATGGTGCTCGGCGAACCAGGCGATCGTGTAACCGAGCTCGTCGGCCAGCTTGGTCTGCTCGGCGACTTCGCCGAACACCTGCGCCGTCGGCTTGTCCGCTTCGCGCGCCCCCATCAAATTGAATATTCCGAACTCCATCGCCTTATCCTCCAGGGAAAAGAACTTTAAATACCATTTTTCACGAAGGAACAATGTAGCGCCGGCACGGCGACCCGTCAACCGCGCGCGCAGTCGAAGACGGTGATACGTTAGCGCGGCGCAAGTGTTATCACTTGTCACGTCGTTGCGCGTAAACTATGTGGACAAAAGGCACTACACACCACCGAAACCACGGAGGAAACAAACCATGGCACAACCAGGCACCGGCAAGCACACCTACGAACTGGTCCGCGATTGGCCCAAAATGCCCAAAGGCGAATCCCTCGGCGTCGTCAGCAGGGTCGCCACCGATTCGCAGGATCGCGTCTACGTATTTCAGCGCAAGGATCCGCCGGTGGTGGTCTTCGACCGCGACGGCAACTACCTCGGCTGCTGGGGCATCGGCGCGGTGAAAGAAGCGCATGGCCTGAAAATCGTCGACGATATTGTGTACACCACCGATCGCCCCGACTCGGTCGCCGTGTCGTTTACGCTGGACGGCAAACCGTTGCTGGTGCTCGGCAAACGCGGCGTGCATTCCGATACCGGCTGCAAAGGATCGCCCTGGCTGGCGGAGCGTGCAGGCGGCCCGTTCAATCATCCCACCGAGATGATGCCGCATCCCAACGGCGACATTTACGTGACCGACGGCTACCGCAACAGTCGCGTGCACCGCTTTACGCGCGATGGCCAGCTCAAGACATCATGGGGCACGCCGGGCAAGGCTGATGATCAGTATCATCTGCCGCACAGCATCGCGATCGATCCTGAGGGCAAGCTCTACGTTGCCGATCGCGCTAACAGGCGTATTAAAATATTATCGCCGGATGGCGATCTTCTTGGCATGTGGACCGGCATGGGCGGCCCGAACGACATTACGCTGGGCAAGGACGGTTTGTTCTACATTGCCGAGCAGGAGCATGACGGGAAACCGGCGTACATCTGCGTTCGCGACAGCAACGGTGACGTGCTTACGCGCCTGGAAAGCCGCCATATACACGGCGTAGGCGTAGACTCGCGCGGCGACGTCTATGCGGGCCTGACCGTGGATCATAGCGTAGACAAGTTTGTCCGCGTGAACTGAGCGGCTTCTACAACGTCGATAAGGTGCCTGCAATATGAAATCCCGCCCCATTCCGTTGACGATCTTTGTTGCGCTTGCCGTTCCGGCGTTCACGTCCGTCCCTGCATCGGCGCAGTCGTTCGCGACCCGCCCCATACGACTGCTGGTCTCTTTTCCGCCGGGAGGCGCCACCGATATCAGTGCGCGGATGCTGGCGCCAAGACTCATCGAAAGCCTCGGGCAGCAGGTAATTGTGGACAACCGGCCGGGGGCGAGCGGCATGATCGCGACTGCGCTGCTGGCACGGGCGGCGGCGGACGGCCACACCATCATGGTGGTGGATGTGGCGCATGGTGCGAACCCGGCGCTTAACGACAAGATGCCCTATGACACACTGAAGGATATCGCGGCAGTAAGTCTACTGGTGCGGATTCCCATGTTCCTGCTGGTGAACCCGGGGCTGCCGGCGCAATCGGTCAAGGAACTGATCGCGCTCGCTAAGGCGAATCCCGGTAAATACAACTACGGGTCGGCCGGACTCGGCAGCACCATGTATCTGATCGCCGAACTGTTCAAGGCTACCGCGGGTATCGACCTCGTACATGTCGCCTATAAGGGTGGCGGCCAGGCGTTAGCCGACGTGATGGGCGGCCAGATTCCTATAACCTTCCTCTCGACCGCGGCCTCGCTGCCGCAGGTCAAGGCCGGGCGGGTGCGTGCGCTGGGCATCTCCGGCCGCGAGCGCAGCCCCGTCGCCCCCGACGTAGCCACCATCGCGGAGAGCGCTCTGCCGCGTTTCGAGTTTTATCTGTGGCAAGCGATGATCGCCCCCGCCGGCATGCCGCGTCCGGTCATGGTTACGCTCAATAGCGCGGTGACCGCCGGACTCAATCACGCGGACACGAAGGAGCGCTACGTCAGCCTGGGCGCTGAACCCACCCCGACCACGCCGCAACAGGCCGACGCGCACATCCGCGCGGAAGTCGAGCGCTGGATCAAGACACTCAAGCCGGTGCCGGCAGCCCGTTGATCACCGTGCGCCAGACGGATGGGATCGATGCCTGCCAACGATAGCCCTTGATTGACCGCGCGCCGGTGCGTGCTATAGTTTCTGTCCCTGAAAAAAATCCATGTGAGGTGTACCATGCTCTACGAACTGCGTCGCTACGATGTGGCCCCCGGTAAATTGCCGGCACTGCTCGACCGCTTTGGCAGCTTCACCGTCCATAAGTGGAAGGCGTTCGGCTTTCGCCTGATTGGTTTCTGGACGCCCATGCTGGGTGAGAAGAGCAACCAGATCGTCTACATCTGGGGCTGGGAGAGCTATGAAGAACGCGCCAGGAAGAACGCCGTGTGGCGCGCCGATCCCGAGCGCATCCAGAAGTGGACGGAGACCGAGAAGGACGGCCCGCTGGTGAACCGCGTCTACAACCAGCTGATGGAACCGACCGCGTACTCGCAGCTCGACAAGGGCGAAGCTTATGGGCCGGACGCCTCGACCCGCGACCCGTACTTCTTCGAACTGCGCGAGTACCAGGCGATGCCGCAGAAGATCGTCAACGTCACCGATCGCTTTGGCGGTTTCACCTGCCAGGCATTCAAAAAGCACGGCTTCCGGCAGGTGGGCTACTGGCAAAACCGCATCGGCGGCAACGATCACCAGCTCATTTACATGCTGGCGTGGGAGAACATGAACGAGCGCGTGGCCAAGTTTGACACGTTCGCCAAGGACCCCGACCGCGCCCGCGTGTTCGGCGAGAGCGAGAAGAACGGCCCCATCGTGCAGCAGGTGACCACCACCATCCTGCGGCCCACCGCCTTTTCCCCGATGAAGTAAGGATGAACGCGATGGCTGCTGCGCTGCTGTTGCTTGCGCTGCTGTGCACCGGCGCACTCGCACAGAGCGCTGCACCTGGCGCCGCCTATCCGGTCAAACCGATACGCCTGGTCGTGGCATTTCCCCCCGGTGCTTCGAGCGACATCGTGGGCCGCATGTTGGGGCAGAAAATCTCCGAGCCACTGGGTCAGCAGGTGGTGGCCGATAATCGCCCCGGCGCGGGAGGAAATCTGGGGATAGCGGTCGCGGCGAAGTCTGCGCCCGATGGCTACACGATTGTGCTCGCGACATCGAGCATCGCTGTCAGTCCCGCGCTCTATTTGAGCCCTGGTTATGACGCAGTCAGGGATCTCGCGCCGGTCGCGCGGCTGACTACGATCCCGAACATCCTGATCGTGCACCCATCGGTGCCGGCGAAGACTCTGCGCCAGTTCATCAACCTCGCGCGCGCGTCTCCCGGCAAACTCAACTTCGGTTCGGGGGGCGCCGGCACCACCAACCATCTCGCCAACGAACTTCTCAAGCACCTTGAAAAGATCAACATCGTGCATGTCCCTTATAAGGGGGTTACTCTGGCGATGACGGCGATGATGGGTGGCGAGGTGGACGAGGTGGTGATGCCCGTCACCACGGCGATAGCGCAGGTTCGTGCCGGAAAGGTGCGCGCGCTGGCAGTGCTCGGTGAGCGGCGCATCACCGCCCTTCCCGGCGTGCCGACTGCGAAAGAGGCCGGCGTCGACGGCTTCGTCATGCCGGTGTGGTACGGCATGTTCGCGCCCGCGGCGACGCCGCGCGATATTGTGTCGCGGCTGCACCGCGAATTGGTGAGGGCGCTGGAGGCGCCGGACATACGCGAGCGGCTCGCGGCTCTGGACGTCGAGCCCTGGCCCGGCACGCCGGAGCAGCTGGCGGAATTGCTGCGCGCGGATATTGCGCGCTTCGGGGCTATCGTACGCAGCGCGGGTTTACCCCGGCAATGACCCGTCGCATAAATTCACACGCTTGATACCAGCAAATTAATTGCATGTCTGCAATTCTACGGCTCAGGGTTTTATCCCGGACTCGCGGACCACTTTACGCCAGAGCTCCACTTCGGTCTTGAGCACGCGTGCCAGCTCCTGCGGCGAACTCCCGAGGATTTCCGTGGCCTGGGCTTCCGCGCGGCGCGCGAACTCGGGGCGCTGCAGGCCGCGCTTGGCCTCGGCACTGAGTTTTTCGGCCAGCGCCATGGGTGTACCTGCCGGCGCGAACAGGCCGAACCATCCGGTGACCTCATAACCCGGCAATCCGCTTTCAGCCGTTGTCGGAAGATCGGGGACTGCCTTGTTGCGCCGTGGCGAAGTTATAGCCAGGGCGCGCAGGTGACCGGCCGCGACGAGTGGCAGCGCGGAAATGGCGGCGCCGAGCATCCAGTTTACGTCCCCGCTGATCACCGCAGGATAAGCGTCAGCCACCCCCTTGTAAGGGATGCTGAGCATGGTGGTACCTGACAGCGAGGGCAGCAGCGCCGACCCCAGGTGCGTGATACTGCCGAGGCCAGAATTGGCGTAGCTCACTGCGCCCGGTTTTAGCCTGGCCAATGCGATCAGTTCTTTTATCGATGCGACCGGCAGTGACGGCGTGACCACGAGAATATAGGGTGTGGAGGTCAGATTGCTCACCGGTTGGAAGGAGCGGATCGGGTCATAATTCACCGGACGAAAAGCGGCATTGGTGGCGATGCCGTTGCTGCTGACCAACAGCGTGTAGCCGTCCGCGGCGGATTTTGCCACCAGCTCGATACCTATGGCGCCGCCGGCGCCGGTGCGGTTATCCACTATAAACGGCTGATTGAATACCGCGTAGAGGTGCTGGGCTACCAAGCGCGCGGTGGTATCCACCCCGCCACCTGCGGTGACGTTGACGACAATACGCACTGGCCGCGCGGGATAAGCCTGTCCGGGGCCTGTCGAAGCGGGTTGTGCCACTGCCGACGGGGATGCGGCCAACAGCAGGGCGGAAAATGCCGTCGCGACAGCCCTACAAACCCTACGCACGGATTGACAAGCAAACATCTTTTCTCCTTCGATTCTTATCAGCATAGCCAGACTATTGTGACGCGCTCAGGCAAAAGCGCAAGCCTGCACGGAACCAGCCTACGCAGCGCACAATCCTCTCTCGCCAGACGCGACTCACTTAAAAAGGGTCAGACACCAATTAAACAGGCGCATCATCCATTTTTTATAAAATACCAATAAAAACAGATAGTTAGATATATAAATTGTCTCTGACCCCATTTTAAGGTGGATGCCAAGTGCTTTCCTGCGCAAGGGCGGAAGTATCGTCCGCCGTGGCAGCGCCTGGCGCCGTGCATTCGAGTAGAATCGCTGTATCGACTGACATCCAGGGAAGTGATTGCACCATGAGCGAAACCGTAACACAGGCAGTTCACATGGCGATGCCCAGCGTCGCGTCGCGCCCGGCGGCCCCGGCGCCACATCACCTCAGGCACATGCTGTGCCTTGACGATTTTGAGGCGCCCGCGCGCCGCTTCCTGCCGCGCCCCGTCTTCGGCTACATTTCGGGCGGTGTGGAGACCGATGCATCGCTCAGCGGCAACCGCACCGCCTTCAGCGAGTATGAGTTCCTGCCGCGTGTGCTGGTCAATACCAAGGCGCGCCACCAGAAGACGACGCTGCTCGGACGCATTTACGATCTGCCGTTTGGTTTTCCGCCGATGGGCTCCACGGCGCTCGCCGCCTATCGCGGTGATGAAGCCCTCGCCAAGGTTGCGGCGGAACTCAATACAGTGATGATCCAGAGCGGCGCGTCACTGATACCGATGGAGCGGCTAAAAGCTGTTGGGCCGACCGCGTGGTTTCAGGCCTATCTGCCCGGCGAGCCCGACATCATCACACCGCTGGTGGAGCGCGCGCAGCACACAGGTTTCGAAGTGCTGGTGCTCACGGTGGACGTGCAGATGGCCGCGAACCGCGAGAACAACGTGCGCACTGGCTACAGCTCGCCGCTGAGACCGACGCCACGGCTGGCGTGGGACTGCATGGTGCGGCCGCGCTGGCTGTTCGGCACCTTTGCCCGCACTGTACTCAATCACGGCATGCCGCACCTTGAAAACATGGGCTTTCCCCGCATACCGATACTCGGCAACATGGAGCGCCCACGCATGTCGCGCGACGGGCTCAACTGGGAACACGTGGAACTCATGCGCAAAATCTGGAAGGGCAAGCTGGTGTTAAAGGGCGTGCTCGCGCGCGAGGACGTGCGCATTGCGCGCGAGAGCGGCGTCGACGGCATCATGGTATCGAACCACGGCGGGCGCCAGCTCGACGGCACGATATCGCCGCTGCGGGCGTTGCCGGGCGCAGTCGCCGAAGCCGGCGGCATGGCGATCATGATGGACAGCGGCATTCGCCGCGGCAGCGACGTGCTCAAGGCACTTGCGCTGGGCGCGCATTATGTCTTCGTCGGCAGACCGTTCCTCTATGCGGCTGCGATTGCGGGCGAAGCCGGCGTGCGCCATGCCGCCAATCTTCTGCGCGAGGAGATCAGCCGTAACATGGCGATGCTCGGTGTCTCATCCGTTGCCGAAATGAAGCGCGAATTGATTGTTTCGAGCCGAGGTCCGATTTAGGACCCGAGGAGCGGCAGCAGGTACGCCGTCAGTTGTCGCTCAGCATTTGACCCAAGGCGCTGCGCACGGCCTGCGAGGATTGACACGAGGGTCAGGAATGGGAATATAGTATTGCAGAGGCGTCTGGCGGCCCTGGATTTCTGATTTCGCCATACCCGAAAACAGATAAAAAACAGAGGAGACATCATGACCAGGACTCGTACTTGCATTGGCGTTGGATCAACCTTTATCGGCATGTTCTGCGCAGGAATGGTAGTTGAGGGATACGCGCAGGCGCAAACGTATCCGTCCAGGACGATAGAGTTTGTCGCGCAGTCGTCGCCGGGCGGCGGCACTGACCTTTTCTCGCGCAGCATCACCGACCTGCTCATCAAGCAGAAGAGTTTCCCGCAGCCTCTCATCAATGCCAACCGCGTCGGCGCGGGCGGCGTGGTCGCCTACAACTACATCAAGAGCAAACGCGGCGATCCGCATGTCATCATGGCGATTGCGACCGGCGGGGTGCTGAACTCGGCGAGCCGCCCGGAACTGGATCTGCCACTCGACATTTTTACCCCGCTCGCGATGTTCGCAACAGATCCCCAGGTGGTAGCGGTGCGCGCCGAATCGAAGTTCAATACCTTCAAGGAGCTTATAGATGCGGCCAAACGCGAGCCTGGCACGATAACGGTGGGCGTCACCAGCGCGACCGGGACCGCGCGCCTCGCATTCCACGTCATCGAGCGTGTGACCGGAACGAAGTTCAGGTATGTGAGCTTCAAGGGCGGCGGCGAAGCGGTACTCGCCACCCTCGGCGGGCACGTCGAGACCACCGGGGAGAATATGAGCGAGATGCTGCCGCTGGTCGAATCCAAGAAGATGCGCGTGCTGGCGGTGACCGGCGAGCGGCGCTTTGTCCAGGCGCCCGATATCCCGACGGCGAAGGAGTTAGGCTACGACGTCATCGTAGCCACAGGGCGCGGCTTTTCGATGCCTGCAGCGGTGCCGAAGGAAGCTGCGGTGGCAATGGAGGCTGCATTGAAGCGCGTCTATGACAGTCCGGCCTATAAAGAGTATTCCCACCGCAATATGTTCGATAACGGGTATCTCGACAGCGCTGCGTTCGGAAAATATCTCATCGCAAACCGTGCCGTGCATGAGGAATTTCTCAAAGCAATCGGCGTGGTCAAGTAAGCCTGAGGATACTTCGTTTATGACGTTACGATGCAAAGCTGCTGTCCTGCGCACGATCGCAGCGCCACGTCCTTACGCGCGGTCCAAGCCACTGTCGATCGAGGAAGTCACGCTTGCGCCGCCAAAGCCGGTTGAACTGCTGGTGCGTATCGCCGGTGCAGGGCTGTGTCACTCGGACCTGTCGGTGATAAACGGCGATCGTCCGCGCCCGGTTCCGCTGGCATTGGGTCACGAAGGATCAGGGGAGGTTGTCGAAGTCGGCTCGGCCATCGACGACGTGCGTGTCGGGGACCACGTGGTATTCCAGTTCTCGGCGTCCTGCGGCCGTTGCCGGCGTTGTCTCGAAGGGCGGCCGCAGGTGTGCGAGCGCGCGCGTGTTGCAAAGGCGACCAGTGACCTGATGGCAGGTGGAAGCCGCATCACCAGCCTCAACGGGGAACGTATTGGACATCATTCGGGATTGTCCTGCATGGCCGAGTACGCGGTGGTCGATCGCGGCAGCGTGGTCGTCGTCGACCGCGACGTGCCGCTTGCAGATGCCGCGCTGTTCGGCTGCGCGGTGATGACCGGCGTGGGCGCTGTGATCAACACCGCGCGCATCCGCCCGGGAGATTCGGTTGCAATCCTTGGACTGGGCGGGGTGGGACTGAGCGGCGTGCTCGGCGCGCGACTGGCCGGCGCCGAGACCATTATTGCGATTGACCGCGAGCCGGCGCGGCTGGAGGTCGCGCTCAGCGTTGGCGCCACACATGCCGTGTGTGCGCGCGATGCCGATTGCATCGAACAGGTGCGCGATCTCACCGGCGGCGGCGTTGACTATGCCTTCGAGCTGTCGGGCGGCGCCGACGCGATGACCACGGCCTACGGTGTCGTCCAGTACGGCGGAACTGTGGTGATCTGTGGATTGCCGCCGTTGACTACGACCTTCAGCGTCAACCAGTGCGATATTGTCGGGCAGGAAAAATCCATACGCGGTAGTTACATGGGATCGTGCGTGCCGGTGCGCGACATACCCAGGTTCATGCGCCTCTACAGCGAGGGCCGCCTGCCGGTCAACCGCTTGATCGACGGCTATATCGGGTTCGACGAAGTGAACGCGGGCTTCGACAAGCTGCAGGATGTCAAGGCCATCCGCCAGATACTCACGCCGCATGGCGTAAGTTCCTGACTGCGCGCATCCCCATTAATTTATGAAACAGGAGCGCGCATGCTGATAGGAACAGTGCAATGGACGGCACAGGAACGCGTGATACACGGCGCGCCCGCGGCCGCAGCCCTGCCAGTGGAAATCGAACGCAGCGGCGCCAGGCGCGTGCTGCTGCTCACCACGCAGTCGCTCACCAAAAGCAGGCTGATCCGCGACGTGACCTCGGCACTCGGCGATCGCTGCGTGGGGCAGTTCTCTGAAATACGCGCGCACTCACCGCGTGAAGCCGTCATCGCCGGCGCCGCACTCGCGCGCGAGCTTGAAGCGGACCATCTGCTCGCTGTCGGTGGGGGCTCGGTGATCGATGCGACCAAGACCATGTTGCTGGCGTTGTGGCGCGGCGTGCACGACCTCGACGCACTGTCAGCGCTGGCGCAAAAGCGCGGCGCGCCGCCGCTGACACCGCTGGCCTCCGACCGCATGCGCATGACGGCGGTGCCCACGACATTGTCTGCCGCCGAATTCAGCAGCGGCGCGGGTATCACTGACGTGCAGCGCAAGGTCAAGCTGTCGTTCTCTCATCCTCTGATGGCGCCCATTGCGGTAATACTCGATCCGGCGGCGACGCTCGAGACGCCAATGGAACTGATGCTCTCCACCGGCATGCGCGCGATGGATCACGCAGTCGAGCGCTGGTGCTCTATCAAGTCGCATCCGCTGGCTGACGGCCTGGCACTTCAAGCGATGGTGATGCTCGCGCAGAACCTGCCGGCGATCAAGGCGCGCCCGGACGACCTGGAGCCGCGCCTGAACTGCCAGCTCGCGGCATGGCTCACGCAGGTGTCCGCCATACCCGGCGTGCCGAACGGCGCGAGCCACGGCATCGGTTACATACTCGGCGGCTACGCCGGCGTGCCGCATGGCATCACCTCCTGCATCTCGCTTGCCGCCACACTCGAATGGAACGAGCCCGTCAATGCCGCGCGTCAACAGACCGTGGCCGAGAAGCTCGGCCACCCCGGCGCACGGCCGTGCGACGTGATGCGGGATTTCGTCAGTTCGCTGGGCCTGCCCATCCGGCTCGGCGATGTCGGAATAACAGCAGATCGAATTCCCGAGCTCGCGCGGCAATACGACGGCACCGGTCCGATTGCGACCAATCCAAGGCCGGTACGCGGCGCGGACGATGTCGCGGAGATACTCAAGCTCGCGGTTTGAGCGCGGTGAATGGCGCGTAACACCACGTCAGTTTGAATCGCACCCGGTTGTCGTTGCGATTCGAAGGTTGTATTCTTGCCAGACGAGTCCAGTCTCAGGAGCGTGTGCCATGACCAAGTTCGATAGAATTACTTCGGACCCCGCCATTCTCGGTGGGCAACCGACCATTCGCGGCATGCGTCTGACTGTGCGGCGCGTGGTCGAAGCGCTTGCGTTATATCCTGACTGGGATGATCTGCGTGCCGAGTATCCTGAACTCGATCCTGACGACATTCGCCAGGCGCTCGAGTTCGCCGCCAATAATCTCGACGACAAAATTATCCCGTTTGAGACGGCGTGATACGCCTTCTGCTCGATCAGGGATTGCCGCGTGCCACCGGCAAGCTTCTTTCAGCCGCAGCTTGGGATGTCATCCACGTGGGCGATGTCGGGTTAAGCCGCGCAACGGATCAGCAGATTCTTGATTATGCAAAGTCCGATAACCGGATCTGCGTAACGCTGGACGCGGATTTCCATGCGCTCCTCGCGATTGCTGATGCGACCGGACCTTCCGTCATTCGTGTTCGAAAAGAGGGGCTGCAGGCACGAGCTATTGCTGACTTGCTCATGGCGGTTTGGCCGTGCATTGAGCAGAGCGTTATCGACGGGGCGATGATTACGATCACCGAAAAATCGATACGCGTACGTGGATTGCCTGTTTCCGGGAAACGGTCAGAGCAAATGTAGGCGCGTAGGCTGAATAAAATAACACCCAACACAATGGTTCTCGAACTCACCAATCGCGACTCTAGGAATGTTAAATCCCTGTTTCATCAGCGTTAGCAGGTTTGGTAGACCGGCGTTTCGCGTTTAATGGATTGACACGTCCCCGCAGCAGGTCTACGCTTTCAACGTTGGGTACTAGCATCACTTCTACATCGCCACTACCTTAGGAGATCAGTATGAGTGCACATCTTAGTCCTGCAAAAATCCATTCCCGCCTCAAGCATCCGGTCGTCGACGGCGACGGCCACTGGCTCGAATACACCCCGGTGTTCAGCGAGAAAATGCGTAAAGCCGTCGGTAACACGGCCGCGGACGGGTTTATCGCAGCGATGAAAACCACGCCTGACGCGCTCAAGATGACCCCTGAGACGCGGGACAAACGCCACGTCGCCATGCCCGCTTTCTGGAACCGCCAGGCCGAAAACACGCTCGACCGGGCGACCGCGATGATGCCCAAGATGTTGTACGAACGGCTCGACGAGATTGGCTCGGATTTCGCTGTGATCTACCCGACCTCCGGCTTGCGCCTGCCGCGCATCAAGGACGACGAAACGCGGCGCGCCGTCATTCGTGCCTACAACATCGTCTCGGCCGATTATTTCAACGGTCTTGAGGATCGCATGACGCCTGCGGCGATCATTCCGATGCACACGCCCGACGAAGCCATCGCGGAACTTGAATTCGTTACCAAGCAACTGGGCGCCAAGGTCGGTATGTTCGGCAGCGGCATGTCGCGGCCGGTGGCCGAGCAGCGGCCCGGCCGCGAGAACGTTTGCTACGACGTGCTCGCACTCGACAGTCCCTACAATTACGACCCGGTGTGGGCGAAGTGCGTGGAACTCAAAATGGCACCGACCTTCCACAGCAGTTCCAGCGGCCAGGGGCTGCGAAACTCGCCGAACAATTTTGTCTACAACCATATAGGCCATTTCGCAGCGGCCGGCCACGCAATCGCCAAGGCCATCTTCCTCGGCGGCGTGACGCGGCGCTTCCCCGAACTGCGTTTCGCTTTCCTCGAAGGCGGCGTGGGCTGGGGCAGCCAGCTCTTCGGCGACCTGATTGAGCACTGGGAGCGGCGCGGCGCGGCGGCGTTAAAGCGCATGGACCCCGACAAGCTCGACCGCAAGTTGCTGATGAGCCTGGTCGAAAAGCATGGCTATGACGACATCGCCACGGTGCTGCGTGCGCGCGACGGCTGGCCCGATCCCGAGGGCATGAGATTGACCGGCAACCTCTCCGAGCTAGACGACTTTGCGGCCTGCAAGATCACCCGCAAAGAGGATTGGGTCGAGCTATTTGCCAAGCCGTACTATTTCGGTTGCGAGGCGGATGACCGGATGAACTCGGTGGCGTTCGGCCGCGCGAATCCGTTCGAGTCGAAATTGAATGCGATCTACAGCTCCGATATCGGGCATTTCGACGTGATCGATTTCCGCGATCCGCTGCGGCAAGCCTACGGGTTGGTCGAGGACGGCCACATCACCGAGGACAATTTCCGCGACTTCGTATTTGCCAATTCGGTGCGGCTGTGGGGCACGCAGAACCCCAATTTCTTCGACGGCACGGTAGTCGCCAAAGAAGCCGCGGCAGTGTTGGCGGCGCAGAAGACCCCTCTGCCGGCCGTGGCGCAAGCGGCCTGACCATCGGCGCCTGGCGGCTAGTCGCAGCTGGGCAACCGGGTGAACACGGTTTTGTCCCCACGCGGTGCGCGTGGGGTTAACCAGTAACGGTGTGGGCAAATCTAAAGTTTTTGCCGCCCATCCACACCGTTACTTCTTCAACGCCAGCCCCATTTCGGTCAAGTACTGCATCATCTCCGCCTGCTGCGCGGCGAGCCATTTGCTCAGTTCCCCGGCGTTCATGTAAACGTCTTCGTACATGTTGCGCGTCATGTAGTCGCGCCAGGCGGAGCTCTTGTGCACTTTGGCGAGGGTGTCTTCAAGTACTTTGGCGGCGTCGCGCGGGATGCCTGCCGGCGCCACAAAGCCGCGCATGGCGCCGGCATGAATGTCAAACCCCTGTTCTTTCAGTGTCGGCACGTTGGATAAGGCTGCGATACGATTCACCGACGGCACGCCCAGCAGGCGTAATTTTTTCAGTTCGACCTGTCCCATGACTTCGCCAAGGTTCTCAGCGGTAGCATGGATGTGCCCGCCCATCACTGCGGTTACCGATTCGGCGCCGCTCTTGAACGACACCATGTTAAAGCGTGCGCCCGAGAGTTTTTCCAGGCGATGCATCATGCTGTGCGCGCCGCCGCCGGGAGAGGTAATGCCGACGCTGATAGTTTTCGGTTTGTCGCGCGCGGCGGCGAGGAAATCCTTCAAGGTGCGGTAGGGAGAATTCTCGGCTACGGCGAGACTGTTGAGATCGAAACCAATGGCCCCCAATGTCGTAAACTTGTCCACGCCCAAATCGAGTCCGGTGCGTATCGGCACAGTGACCAGATTTATCGCCGTCTGCATGAAGATATACGGATCGCCGCGCTTGGCTGCGACATAAGTTTGCCCCATCGCGCCGCCGCCGCCCGGCTTGTTTACCACGAAGACCTGCTGCGGCAGCAGTTTCTCCTTGGCGATAATGTCGGCGACCATACGCGCCACCAGATCGGAGCCGCCGCCTGCACCAGTGGCCGAAACCAGTTCGATGTGGCGTGTAGGGTAAGTTTGAGCAAAGGACGAAGTCACTGCAATCAGCCAACACGATAACGCGAGCAGTTGCAAACCAATTAGCATAGAGGCTCCAGGCATCAAAAACAATTTAATAAATACAAACAGATATAAAATTCATGGCGTGCGTGGCACCAGTTTACTACGTACTAAGTTCGCACGAGGAAAAGAAAATGAGTCACGAGTTCCCGCTTGAAGGCATTCGCGTGGTGGATGTCAGTCAAGGTATTGCCGGCCCGAGCGCCGGCATGTTGTTGGCGCGATACGGCGCTGAGGTGATCAAAATCGAGCCGAAGGAGGGTGACTGTTCGCGCGGCATTACCGCTGGCAGGGACGGCATGACGGCGATGGCGATTGCCACCAATGTCGGCAAGCGCAATTCTGAGTGAGTTGGGCTACCCAGCGCAGGACATTTGCCGCATGCTCGAGCAGGCGGTGGTTTTCGAGCCGGCAGGAAATTTCGCGTCTTGACTGGCCTGCAACGAGACATCCAGCGCGCCTATTGCCGCGCGCTAAGTCATCGGTAGTGCGTGCTGAGTATGACGGGCGGAATCAGCCGGGCATCCACAGATGGTCCACAGAAGTATCGGGAAAGAAATACGTAAACCCATTAAGTTCAGCGTAATACTTGTCGATGTTGGTGTCGCCTATGTGGAAATACTGCTCCGCTCTGAAGTCAGCTTTGACCTGATCGAGCCGATGCTTTAACACGGTGAATGCGACGGTGATGCCGTGTTCCAGCCACATGCGCTGCTGTGTGCTGACCGTGCGATCGGAACAACTGCCGATAATGTATCCCAGCGCCTGAACTTTGCGCACCCGTTCTATCGTGATGTAGCCAGGTGGATCGCCGGTCTCCAGCGTTCCGTCGATGTCAAAACTGATGAGCTTGGCCAATTGTGGCCCTCCTGTTAGCTGGGGTGCTTACTTAACATGATCCAGCCGCCGTTGGGGGGCGTGGTAAACGCCGCCAGCGCGGTCTCGGCCCGTACCGTCACCTGACGCTTTCCAGCGGTGCCACGCAGCTGTTCAATACTGTCGGTGTACATGGCGGAGCGCACGCGCCCGTTGCCCAGATTGCCGCCGCTGGAGCTGAAGGGATGCGGTCCCTTGACGCTGATATCGCCGGCGTAAAACTTGAGAGCGTCGCCGCGCTTCACGCCGTGCCACTGGAAAGCCTCGAGGTAGAACTGGGTCATGACGGAGTAGCCGTCATAGGGGTTGAAAATATCGACGTCCTTCGGGCCCATCCCCGCGCCCTCGTACATGCGCTTGGCCGCGCGGTCGGTCCACATCTCGATTACATCGAGGTCTGCCTGCGTGCTGGGCTGCTTGAAATTGTGCTGCGAATGATTGAGCACGTAGACCGGCTTCTGGCGCATGTCCTTCGCGCGACCTGTGGTGGTGAAGAGATACGCGGTGGACGCTTGCACCGGGCGGTCGCAGTCCCATATCCGCAGAGGATTCAGGATATAGCGTGAGGTCACATAGTCTTCGACAGTAATCGGTTCGATCCCATGGGTGGCGTTGAAACCCCAGGGTGTGAGCATGCCGTTCTTGTGCTGATTGATCACGAAGGGGGCCAGATCGTCGTGCTTGCCGCCGTACTTGAGGCAGTACTGATTGTGAGGGAAGGTGTTGATGAAGTCGTTCCCGCCGTGATTGCCCCACGGCACCGTCCACTGGCGTACGCCGCGCGCATAGTCGTCGGCGTTTTCGCCGCCGCGGCGATAGCGTCCCTCGAGGTTGCCGCACGGGTAGATCATCAGGCAGTTGGTGCACAGGCCATCGCCCACAGCTTGCGCAGCCATGCCGACCATTTCGCCGATCGTGGGTAACTTGGTGGGAGCGAACTTGACATTGGTGAGGCCCATCTGCTTGATGAGCCACTCCGCATTCACCAGCGTGAGTCCCAATTCGGAATCATAAGGCGGGTCAAAGTAGGGCCGCGGCGCCCACTTTGACGCAGAACCGCCGCTGGGGCCGGCGATGTGGCTGTCGCAACAAATCACGCCATCAATCTGGTCTGCTGTGACGCCGGCGTCGTCCATCGCCTTCTGACAGGCGAGGATGCAGTAGGCGCCCAGCGTTTTGTCCATCGAGACGCCGTCCCATCGCCGGTCTACCGGGGAATGCCCGTAGCCGGCCACCGCGACTTTGCCGCGATGTTCCCAAACGCCCAGACCGTCTTTATCTCTGCGCCATGCATAATTACTTGGGGTAGCCATTCGTCATCCTCACTTTACGCGCCATTCGTGGATCAACTGGCCCGGCGCTACTTCCTCGAAGGTGGCTTCGACGGCAGCGCCCACCGGGACCTTGTAGGGTGGAGTGCCGGGAAGGTTGGAGTAAAAATTAATGCTCGGATCCTCGTCCAGCGTGATCAGCGCCATATTGTACGGCTGGTCGGGCATGCGCCGGTTAAGCCGGCCATCCTCAATTATGATATACGTGGCTATGTGGCCTTTGCAGCTGACTTCTTTCCATACCAGCCCGCCCTTACCGCAGACCTGGCAGGTCTGTTGCGGCGGATACTGCAGTTTGTTGCAGCCGGTGCAGTGCTGCAACACCAGGCGCTTGGCATTGACTGCATCCCAAAACGGTTTGCTCAATTCATCCGCAACCGGAATAAGCTTAGGCATCGTGTTACTCCATACTGTGATCGACCCACTGACCGTCTATCGAATGCGGGCAGCAGAGGTATCGAATATAGACCACCCGACCGCATTCGCGCAACCACCGGCAGATTTACCGTGGGTCACCGGTGCGCCTTGAGGTATATTAAAGAATGACAGCGCTGGATTTCTGTCTACGGCTAAGGACCAGATGCACGTAATGCCAACCAATCATCGTCTGCTGCTCACGGCGCGGCCTACAGGTATTCCAGGGCCGGAGATTTTTACCGCCGATGCCGAACCGGCACGCACGCCTGACCCCGGTGAGGTATTGCTGGAGACTCTCTATCTCTCCATCGATCCCGCCATGCGTTCCTGGATGAGTGTAGACGCAGCCTATAAGCAGCGCATTGCGATTGGCGATGTGATGCTGGGTGGTGGCATCGCGCGCGTGCTGGAGAGCCGCAGCGAGGGTTTTGTCACTGGCGATCTGGTGCAGGCGCGACTGGGCTGGCAGACCCATCCGACCATTGCCGGGCGTTACCTGCAAAAACTGGATCTTACCCTCGGCAGTGTGGAGGACTGGATAGGCCCGCTGGGCTTAAGCGCCGTCACTGCCTATTTCGGACTGCGCGACATCGGCGGATTGCGGCCGAACGATCGCGTGCTGGTCTCTGCCGCCGCCGGCGGCGTAGGCCAGATCGCGGTGCAGATCGCGCGCATTGAAGGCTGCCGTGTCGTGGGAATCGCGGGTGGTGCGGAGAAATGCACTTTTGTCGCAGGCGAACTCGGTGCTGACGCGGCGATCGATTACAAAGCGGAAAAGGATATGTCCGCCGCCATCGCCCGCGCCTGTCCAGAGGGGGTGGATTTGTATTTTGATAATGTCGGCGGCGCCACGCTGGACGCGGCGCTGGAACATTTGCGCCACGGCGCACGGGTGGTGCTATGCGGCCGCATTTCCCAGACGCATGCTGCCGCACCTTATGGTGTGCGCAATCTGGGCCGGCTGGCGGCGGCGCGCGGGCGCATGCAAGGATTCCTGGTGTTCAACTACCACGACCGTTATGACGAAGCCCGCACCTGGCTGGCGGCGCGGCGGCGGGACAGCAGCCTGCGTCAGAGGATGCATGTGCTGGTGGGATTGGCGCAGGCGCCTGTCGGACTCGGCATGCTGTTCCGGGGTGAGAACACCGGCAAGCTGGTGGTCCGCCTCGCCGGTTAGTTATTGCCCATGAAGGGGGCAATGCGCCGTTTGAAGCCCGTCAGCGCTTCGGTAATCTTGTACCGCGTCGGAAACGGGAACGAAATGTGTTTCTGGATCAGCGCATCGCGTACATACTTCTCGATCGGCATGCCCGAAACCACGCCCATGCCGCCGAACAGTTCCATGCCCTGCTCGGTCAGCCGCTGTACCGCGGTTCCGGTAAATGCCGTCGCCATCATTTCGTAGGGCTGGTATTCGACGCTGCCATCTTCTATCGCTTCCGGATGGTCCTTCACCCACGCCGCGGTCCAGATCAGCCGCCGCGCCGCCTCGAGATTCGCGGCCATGTCGGCGAGGTAGAGGCCCACCGCCTGGTGTCTGATGATGGGTTTGCCTCCGGAGACGCGCTCCTGGGTGTACTTGAGTGTTTCCTCGAGCGCCGCACGCCCGAGACCCAGCGTGAGCGCGGCAATGGTGACGTGGGTTCCCATGTCGGTGCGCCCCGGTGGCGACGGCGGCAGAATACGGCCCTTCGGCACCCGCACATCGCCAAAGAAAATTTCCGCGTTGTCGCCGACGCGGCGTCCGATCTTTGACATCGGGTGGCGCACCAGGCCGGGCGAATCTCCCTCGACCAGAAACGGTTTGGGACCCTGCTCGGTCTGGGCCATGACCACCAGCAACTTGGCGAGATAACCGACAGTCTGAAAGTTCTTCGCGCCGTTGAGTATCCAGGAGCCGTCGGGTTGCTCGACCGCCCTGGTCTTGAAGCGGGCGGTTGCCGGTGTTTCGGTGTAATAGTCAAAGCCCATGTCCGTGTCGGGCTCGTGTATGACGGCGGTGGTGAAATAGGTGTCGTCGCTCAGGAATTTCGGCAGGAAATAGGCCTTCTGCTCGGGCGTCATGCGCAGCTCGAACCAGTCGCGCGCGCGCCGTGCCGTGAGCATGAAGTAGTAGGCCGTGCCGATCTCGCCGGCAGCCAGTTCCTCGGCAACCAGGCAAGACGTGAGGTGATCGGATACGCCGGAGCCGCCGTTTTCTTCCTGCAGTACGAAAGTGCGGAAACCGAGTTGGGAGCCTTTTTTCAGGAGCTTCCACGGAATGCGATCTTCCCATTTCGGCTCGCGATCAAGCGCCATGGCGAAGGGCTTGATCTCCTCCTGCGCGAACTTGCGCGCCAGTTGCTGAAATTCCCGCTGCTCCTCGGACAACCGGATATCGAACATAATCACCCCGTTTTAAAATAGTGAGATAGCGTGCGGCTGGTCGCTTGCTTCGATTAATCGTTTCAAGATTTCAAAAATTTTAGTCAGTGCCGGTGTTAAGTATACAATCTGACGGTCAACTCTGAATCCAGGGAGATCGTATGGAGAAGTTGCCGATCGTCAGGGACCACATGGACAGGCGCGTAGCGACACTGCGT
The DNA here is from genome assembly GCA_945864585.1 of Bordetella parapertussis. Lineage (GTDB taxonomy): Bacteria > Pseudomonadota > Gammaproteobacteria > Burkholderiales > SG8-41 > UBA5216. The sequence continues at coordinate 23,013 of CAMBCF010000020.1, forward strand.
CCCGAGACTGATATTCTGGATGCGGTCGGATTTCTGCTGGAGAAGGGCGTCACCGGAGCACCCGTAGTGGACAAGTCCGGGCGGCTGGTGGGGATTCTGACTGAGAAAGACTGCCTCAGGCTGGTCGCGGCCGGCGTCGAGGGCAACCTGCCGCGCGGCAGTGTCGCGGCCTTCATGTCCCCGGACCCAGAGACCTTGCCGCCGGACATGAATGTGTATTTTGCTGCCGGGCTTTTCCTCAAGCGCTCCTTTAGGCGCTTCCCGGTGGTTGAGGATGGCAAGTTGGTGGGCGCGATCACGCGCTTTGACATCCTGCGCGTGATCCAGACCAACCTCTCCCTGACCCGCTGATGTCGCAGCGTAGAAAAGGGTCAGACACGTATTATGCGTTCCCAGCGGGAATTTTTGGATGTTATGAATGAAAATAAATAGTTACGCGCCGCTATAACGAATGCCCCCAATGCATCCCTGTTGCATGCAGTGGGCCGCGCTTAGAGCCGTGACTCGTCGATCTGCAGTCCCATCCAGTGCTGACCGACCAGCTCGTAATGGGCGAGGCGGCTCTGCACGTGCTGGGTGATGACGTGGATGTCCTGGAAGTGGCGCTGGATCAAGTTGCCTTCAAAGGCCGCGGTCGCGCCGCACGCGGTGTAGATGCTCTCGACAATCTGCGCGGCCAGCCGTATCGCATGCGTCGCCGCCAGGCGCAGCACCGCGCGCCGCTCCAGACTCAGCGCCTCCTTCGACGTCGCTTCGTTCCAGATATCGCTGACCGCCTCCATCAGAAAAGCGCGCCCGGAGCGCAGGGCGGCTTCGGCCTGCCCGACGGTGAACTGGGTGAACGGCTGGTCGCGCATCAGGCCCTGCACGTAGCGCGGTGTTTTCGATCCAGCAAGTTCGTAGAACGCGGTGAGACAGCTGCGCGCGAGGCCGAGCGCGGTAGCAGCATCACCGGCGGCGAATGACAGCGTGAACGGTATTTTGTAGCGCGCGCCACCACTGACCTGGGTTGCGCCTCTGGCAAGAACCGTACGCTCCTCCGGCACGAAGACATCCTTGACCACGAAGGTATGGGTGCCGGTACCGCGCATGCCGCGCGTGTGCCAGGTGTCCAGCAATTCGGCTTGCGCAATCGGCACCAGCATATAGCGCGCTTCCGGCTTCCCGGCCAGGAGCCTCACTTCGCCGTTGTCGATGATTTGCGCGTGCGCTGCCACCCACGAAGAATGCCGGCAACCTGTGCTAAAGGGCTGCTGGCCGCTGACGCGATAGCCCCCCGCTACCACCACGGCCTTCGCGGTAGCGCCCGGGGTATTCGACACCACGCTGCGTGGCGTGTCGATCCAGATCGCGCGCGCCACATCTGGCGCCATGAAGGCGGACCTGGTAGCGAAGGTCCCGCCCTGGTTCACAGCCCAAGCCGTGCTGGCGTCGGCTTTACCGATCTCTTCGATCACTTGCACGTAGGTTGGAAAATCGACCTCGCTACCGCCGATGGCGCGCGGCACGGCCAGGTGAAACAGGCCGGCGTCAGCGAGGGCAGTGAAGAGCGGCCGTGGTAACTCGCGAGCCGCGTCGATCTCGTCAGCGCTCGCGCGTATCAGGAGAGCGAGCTCCCGGGCGGCTTCGAGTGGGGAGCGTAGCGGGGACAGCGGCGTGGCAATCATGGCGGGGGAATTGGGTGGCATATAATTGATTGTCGCGAATCTATCGACCGCAGTCAATCCTGGTTCCGTACTGTACGCAGCCGACGGTGGCTGCGGTTCGGTAGAGGGCGATACTTCCAAGGCTGAATAGGGAAAATCGGCGTTTCCCTGGCGATAGTCCGGCATTACGGCGCGAGTACGCGGACGCAAAGGCCCCGCACTTAATGGTCTCTGGCGACACGCAGGCCGCGGCCGTAGACACGGATAACCGTGGGGCTGCCGACGCGGTATGCGGCGTGCAAGCCCGCTGGCGCATCGTCCCAGGAACCGCCGCGCACCACGCGCAGGGAACAATCGCCAGTAGCCCATGCGTGTGCATTCGTCGGTGCGCCGTTGTAATTCCCGTTCCAGCAGTCCTGCGTCCACTCGCCGACGTTGCCTAACATATCGTAAAGACCAAATGCATTGGCACGATAACTTCCAACCGGGGCGGTGTAAGCGTAGCGGTCATCGCAATCGACGAAACCCCAAGTGCTTGCACCGGGCACCTGTGCCGCAGCCGTGAGATCAGCGCCATTGGCGTAGCCGCATGCGCTACTTCCATCTTCGCCCCAATACCGCGATGTCGTGGTACCGGCTCTCGCCGCATATTCCCATTCGGCTTCAGTCAGCAAACGATAGTGGTTGCCGGTTTTCTGGCTGAGCCACCTCACGTAGGCGCTGGCATCGTCCCAACTGACACACGCCACCGGGTGCGCATCGTCCTGAGCATAGCCAGGGTTACGCCAATCCTTGACCGGGTCTTTTTCAAACGCAGTCCCGCTCCAGACGAAACACCCGTTGCTGCTGCGGCCTGTCGCTGCTGCGAACACCCGGTACTGGCCCCGCGTGACCTCAAATTTACCCGCCGAAAAACGCGGCACATTCAGCTCGCGCTGCGGCTGGCTGCGGTTACGGAATTGAGCGGCCAAATTTTCGCGCTCTTCCGCACCTGGCACTGCTCCCATCACGAACCGTCCCGCAGGAATGTTGACCATCTCCGGGCAATCCGCGCAGTCTTTATACGAGTTTTCCGGCGCGCGTGCGGCGGGAGGCTTACCCGCCATGCCAGCAGGCGCTGCCTCAACTGTGGTCGCGGATGATGACTGAGCCGGCACACTCCCGCCCGCGACGGCCAGCAGCAACAAAACAAGGCGGAGCAACAGAGAACAGTCCACGGTTTTTAGCGGCACCGACCCTGCCACCACATTACAAAATCTGCGGCCTCTCGTTTCCCCGCCGCGCTTTGCGCTAGTAATACACCGACCGTCCCGCGCCACCGGTCGCCACCACCAGCTCGCCGCTGATGGCCCAGGACTTGTCCGAAGCGAGGAACGCCGTGACAAAGGCGATCTCCGACGCGTCAACCATGCGGCAGATAGCGTTGCCGCGCGGTGCATCGGGAGCAAACGTGCGTTTCTCGGCTTCCTCGGGCGTGACGCCCAGCTTGGCGGCCTGCTCGGCCAGCAGGCTGGGGGTGCGCTCCGTGCGCGTGGTGCCGGGGTGGACGCAGTTCACCGTGATACCGAAGCGGCCCAACTGCACCGCCAGCGTCTTGGTCATGTGCACGAGGGAGGTGTTGCGCGCGCCGCCGCTGAGATTGCCGGCGTTGCGCGAATTGGTGCCGCTGATGTTGATGATGCGGCCCCATCCCGCTTTCTTCATGTGGGGAATGGCAGCACGGGCGCAACGCAACGCACCCATGTACTTGGTGTTGAAGTCGCGCAGAAGATCTTCGTCGACCACTGTTTCGATGGGGCCGGTGGCAGTGGTGGAACCGCCGGGCGAAGAGCCGCTGTTAACCAGTATGTGCAGCCCGCCCAACTGCTTTGCGGCTTCGGCGACCATCGCCTCGACTTGTTCCTTGCTGGTGACATCCGCCGTCAGCCCGATGACGCGCCCGCCGGTTGCGGCGCAGAGTTCCTTGGCGGCCGCGTCCAGCTGCACTTTATTCCTAGCGACTATCGCCACGTTTACGCCTTCGCGGGCGAGCTCGCGTGCGATGGCTTTGCCGATGCCCAGGCTGCCACCGGTTACGATTGCGTTTTTACCTTTAAGTCCCAGATCCATTTTGCATCCTCCAGTAAAATATTAGTGGTACTAAGGTAGCCCGGAACAAGCGCAGCGTATTCCGGGATAGTTTCTATTTCCGCACAACTTTCCGGCGCATCAAGCAATTTTCCGGTGACCGCTCACGTTGGCAAACGGCGGCTTGCGGTCGGCCTGCAAATCGACTTCGGCGCTGTTCAGGCACATCGCCAGCATGGTGAAATAGCCGACCGAGCCGATCAGATCGACCAGCGTCCTTTCGCCGAAAATCGCTCTCGCTTCGTTGAACGTGTTGTCGCTGACGAAATGATTTTCGAGCAACTCCATCGCGAAGTTGTAGTAAACGCGTTCGTCGTCGGCCTTGAAATTGGGCTTCTTGCCGGTGGCGAGATCGTTTACCACATCCTCGGGAATGCCGGCGGCCACAGCTTTGTCGACATGCGCATTCCATGAATACTGCGCATCCCAGTAGCGCGACATGACCAGAATGCCGAACTCGCGCAGTTTCACCGGCAGCCCGCAATCAAAGCGCATGTAGTTGCTGATGGCGGATGCTTTTTCGAACATCTCCGGGCTGTGTATCCAGACCCGATATGGCCCGCCAAGGCGATCGCGTCTGGCGGTATGTTTGTCGACGACTTCTTTTTGTCGCGGCGTGTACTGTTCGGGGCTCAACTTCGGCAGGCGCATCGCTTTGTCCTCAATAAGATCGTTATTTATCGCAGCGGCTGCAATGGATCAACGCTTCCATCCGAGCCAGCCGACGACGGCACCACCCATCACCAATTCGAGGTCGCGGCCCTTAAGCCATGGCATTTCTTCGGTGTACATGGTCACGCATTGCCGGTACGAACACGGCATGCGCGTAATGTCGGTGCCCCAGAAGCAGCGCTCAGGGCCAAACGCCTCGACGATCTGGCGCAAATAGCCGTGGATATTCTTGTACGGGTAAGGCTGGCTCGAATAGCTTGGTGCTCCGGACAGCTTGACTGCGATGTTGGGGTGTTTGGCGAGCGCAAGCATGTCCTTGAGGTCTGCAAAGACCGCGTCGTCCGCCACGCCCTTGCCACCACCGCCGCGTCCGATGTGATCGATGTGCAGTTTAAGTCCGGGATGTTGTCCGGCGATCTTCGCCAGCGCTGCCATGTTCGCGCCGCTGGCCAAGAGACCAATGCGCAGATCCGCTTTCTCACAAGCGGTCCAGAACCAGTTGAGCGAACCATCGCTCCACCACGCTTGCTGATGCGCTTGATTGAAGGTAAACCGAAACCCGAGCATGCCGGTGCGTTCGCGCCAATGAGCAATGATATTTTCGCGATCCGGGCTTTCGAGGTCCATGTGGCCGAGTATGCAAAATTTGTCCGGGTGCCGGCGCACCGCCTCGACCGCGTAAACGTTGACCGCCTCGCCCAGCGAGCTGGGCGGATGGATCACCGCGCCATCGACGCCCGCCGAGGCCATTTCGGCCAGCGCATCTTCGATCGAATAGGTCGGTATCTGGCGATGGTGCGCGCTCATCTTGCCGTTCTGCCAGATGTGAATCTGTGAATCAATTATCAGCATGCCTTACTCCTGGAATGTGCGTCCCCGATCAGATCACGTTGCGATCGCGAAACCCCTGTATCTCCGCAGCGCTGTAGCCGACCTCAGCCAGCATCGCCTCATTGTGCTCGCCCAATTCCGGCGCGACGCCGATCTGTGCCGGCGTTTCGGAGAAATGCCACGGCGAACCATGCACCTTCAGTTTCTTGCCGTGCTTGGGATAATCGACCTCGGTGATGTAACCATTGGCCAGCACATCGGGATCACTTGCTGCTTCGAGCAGTGTATTGATGGGCGCCGAAACAATATCCGCAGCGCGCAGTATCGCCACCCACTTGTCGCGTGAGCCGGTCGCGAACAGCCCATCGAGTGTCTTGAGCAGTGTTTCGCGCAGTGCGTCGTTGCCAATCACCACGCCAAGATCAGCAAATCCCGCACTCGTCAGCCGGTCGTAGAAACCGAGCGCGGACATCGCCGTCTTCCATTTAGCCGCGCCATTGAGTTGAAACACCAGCGGCTTGCCGTCGCTGTCGATGAAACTCGCACTCAGGCCCGGCCGTTGCGGCGTGCCGTTGACGCGCGCCTGGCCGGTGACGGGTGCGCGGTTGCGCCACATCGCGGTGGTCAGAGTCCAGCCCATCAGCCGGATTTGTCCTCCCAGCAACGAGCAATCGACTTTCTGGCCAATGCCCTGCGTGCGGGCGCAATGCAATGCCGCCAGCATGCCGCCGAAGGCGAGGATGGCGCAGGTTTCATCGGCAACCGAAACGATGCCGGTGCGCAGCGGCTGGCCCGGCGTGGAGTAAGCCTCGGTGACGCCGCCCAGCGCCTGCGCCATGGAATCGGTGCCGGGAAGCGCGGCATGCGGTCCCTTGGGGCCGTAACCCGAAATCGAGACGTAGACCAGCTTCGGATTGACCTTTTTCAATTCGTCATAACCAAAGCCGTTTTTCTCCGCTGCGCCCGGCCGAAAATTCTGGCCGAAGATATCGGCACGGGCCACCAGCTTGTGCAGGATGCCCCGTGCCTCCGCGGACTTCATGTTCAGCGTGAAACTTTTCACGCCCCGGTTGTTGGTTTCGAAATAGGTGCTGGGCAGGCCGGGAAACACGTTGGAGGTGCGCGAGTTGTCGCCTTTGCCCGGCACTTCGATCTTGATCACCTCGGCGCCCAGATCGGCCATCAGCATATAGGGCACCGTGCCGGCCTGCGCGGTGGAACAGGCAACGACTTTTACGCCGTCGAGCGGACCTCGTGCTTTTGCCATTGCGATAATCCTCTACGCGATCGCCTCAGCCGTGCGCGCAACAGGCATCTGTTTGAGGAAGAACGCCGCAATCGGATCGTATGACGCTACGGTGGCGCGTGCAGCCTGATCGATGTACAGCATCTCTATTGCGCCACCTGCCTTGCGATAGTTCGCTGCAAAGCGCTCCGGCTCGTTGAGTGCTACCGGCGACTCAGGGTCGCGATAGTCATGTACCTGATCGGGCCGGCCTTGCACCCAGATCGCGGGCGGCATAACTACCTTCTCGCCGCGTTCGAGCATGAGCAGGGGATTGCCCTCGGCCATATTCGCTTCGTTTTTCCAGAATGAGTTCTGCCGTTCGGGGATGTCGCCGACCCAGGTTTCACCCAGCGAACGCCCGCGCACGGCGTTGCGATAGCGCGACAGCGGATTAATGACTGGCCACGCCATCGCCACGCAGCGCACCGTAGCGTCAACCGCAGGCGATCCCGCAGGTAGCGGGACAGCCGCGTAACGCGGATCGCCGGGCCGCATCGCGGCCAGCATCGCCAGATGCGCGCCGCTCGACGCGCCGCAGATGCCCACCAGATCGGCACGCGTCTGCAACTGCGCGGCGCGCGCCTTGAGCCAGCGAATGGCGTAGTTGATATCCACCAGCGCAGTCGGGTAACCGTCATTGCCATCACGGAAATCAAGCCCCGCGACCAGCAGTCCGGACTTCGCCAGTGCTTCGTCGCGGCCGCGGCATTCTTCGAGGCTGCCCTTGCCCCAGGCGCCGCCGTGCAGATCCACTACCACGGGGAACGGGCCGGCGCCGCGTGGCTTGTAAAGCCGCAACTTCAGCGCGCGCTCGCCATGGCGCAGGTATTCAATGTCTTCGGTCGTGAATTCGTATGCATTGGTCATCGCAGCTCCTCCAAGGTTGGGTGTGTCACTATACATCGTCGAATATATTGCGTCACAGTTGAAGCGTCAAATCTGCATTTGGCAAGTCGTCGTGCATCTGGTGCACGATTCAATTGCCCAGTATCCCCGCCGCCTTTACCACCTTGCTCCACTGCTCGTGCTCGGTTTTGATGTGCGCTGCGAGTTCAGCGGGCGAGCCGGTCACGGCTTCGGAGCCTTCCGCCAGCAGACTCTTCCATCAGCACATAACCCTGCGCGCTCACCTGCGCAATCGGTGCAACATCGCGCCGCATGTCGTAACGTGATTTGTACAGTATCGGATAAACCACGGTACTCCCTCCGATCATCATCAGCGTGTGTCCGTCGAGTGCCGACGACGACAATATATCGAGCGCGACGAGAGCACCCGCGCTGGGTCGATTATCGACAACAAACGATTGCCCAAACGCTTCGCCCAGCTTGACCGACAGTGCACGCGTGACGGTGTCCATGCTGCCACCGGCTGTCAGCGCCACCAGCGTGCGCACCGGGCGTGCGGGATACGGTGACGGCTGTGCCGCAGCAAGCGCGCTGGCGAACGGTATAAAAAATGATACGTAAACTATTGTTTTTATTGACATTTTTACTTGAAAAAAGGCAGCAATGTATCTACGAATAGTTGCGGCGTCTCCAGATTCATGAAGTGTCCGGTATCGGCCAGCACGTAGGTAGAGCCAGGAAGTGCATTCGCCACGCGCTGCGCCAGTTCGGGTGTGCGCAACCCATCGTGCACGGCGCCGATGACCAGCGTTGGCGCCTTAATTTTGGCGTAATCCGGCGTGAGATCTACCGTAGTCATCATGCGTGCCAGGGCCGCAAACGAGGCCGGTGTATTGCACACCCAACGCGACTGGTAGCGCTGAAAACGTTGCGGGTCCACCGCGCGCAGGTGCTCGGGGTAAGACCGGTCATGGCTCGCTTGCATGGCGGCGCGTATGCCCTCGCGCTCGACCAGGGCAGCACGCTCCAGACTTTGCGGCGCGCGTGCAGGATTATTGCCGATGGTGGGGCTGGCCAGGGCCAGCTTCTTAACCCGCGCGGGATGACGCGCGGCGAATCCGACGGAAAAATCGGCGCCCATGGCGCAGCCGGCCAAGTACACCGGCGTAGTGATTTTCAGCGCATCCAGCAGCGCAGCAAGGTCGGCTACCACACCCTCAAGATTCAGTTCGTGCACTTTTTCCGAAAATCCGAAACCACGCTGGTCGTAACGCAGCACGCGGAATTCCTTTTCCAGGGCGGGCAATGCGTCGGCATAACTCTCGAGACAGCCGCCAGCTTCGTGCATCAACACCAGCGTGTCTTTTCCCGATCCACTCAATTCATAGCGCAGGCTGGCGCCGTTCGCTTCGATCCAGGGCATTGCATTTCTCCTATTAACCGTTGATTGACACGAAACTCGTAAATTGTAGCCCGGAAGGAGCGCAGCGTATTCCGGGGAACGATGGTTACACTGCGCATTGTCTGTATGTAAGCGAAGGTGTTTGTACCTGCGGATAGGTAATGGTGATACGGGTCATTCTTTTACGCTATCCTCCCTTTCAGGATGCGCTGCGCTCCTTCCGGGCTACGGTTGCCGCTGGTGCAGCGCTACCGAGTTCCCCCTCCCCCCACGCTCACCCTCTAAAACATCGTCTGCCCGCCGTTCACATGCACCGTCTGCCCGGTAATGTAGCTTGCACCCGGCCCGCACAAAAAACGCACCGTGGCGGCGATCTCTTCCGATTCGCCATATCGCTCAAGTGGGACGATGCCTGTCGCATCGCGGCGCGCGGAGCGGTGAGACGGGCGCGTGGTGTTGATCATTCCCGGCGATACGCAGTTCGCGCGTATGCCGTGCTGCCCGACTTCGCGTGCGAGCGCGCGTATCATGCCCGTCAGCCCGCTCTTGGCAGCGGAACTATGCACCTTGCCGACCGCGCCGGTGAGCACGTTGCTCCCGGTCAACGCGATGATGTTGCCGCCGCCGGCCGCGATCATCGAAGGCAGGCACGCCTTGATGCAGTGAAACGAACCGTCGAGCGAAATCGACAGCGGCACCCGCCATTGCTCGAAACTCATATCGGTGAAGCGGGTCTCCTTACGCACCGAGGCGTTGAGCACCAGTATGTCGATGCGGCCTAAGCGCGCGATCACTGCATCGACCATCTGCCGCACCTGCGCGGCATCGGCGACATCCGCCATATAAAGTTCGGCTTGCCCGCCCGCGATGCGAATCTCCTGCACCACAGCCTGAGCCGCCTCACGCGAGGCGCGCGTGTTTACCGCAACTGCGGCACCCGCTGCTGCAAGTGCGAGCGCGGTGGCGCGACCGATGTTCTGGCCTGCGCCGGTGACTAACGCTACCTTGCCTGTGAGTTCCTGGTTGGGGGTGGATGGGGTGGGCATTGGAGTCCTCATCTGAAAAACGGCTGGCTAAATTCGCGTTCAAGCGCAAAGCATTTATTGATAGGATGAGGGTTTCGATTTCATGGGGTTTCGCCTTTCGCATGGAGAAAATGTGAATTCGTCATCGACATGGTATTTATACAGCACTACCAAGTTCGCGCGCCACCGCCAGCAGTCTCTTGTCGCGAGTCCAGAGTTTTGTTCCGTCCAGGGCTGCGGAAGCCAGCAGGTGCACGTCGACGTAACCGATGCCTATGCCATGGAGACGATGGCGCTCGATGTAGCCAAGAACCTCGGCGGATTCAGCAACTGCCGCCATCGGCAAGTGCTGGAGCAAGTCCAGCGTCAACGCGCGATCCGCCAGGCTGCCGCAGGCAATCTCTCCGACGATGAATGGATGCATGACCACTGCGTTATCTTCAAGCAGCTCGGCCAGACGCACATCTCCGATTCGAAGATGATCAACCCACACCGATGTGTCGACCAGAATCAAGCGGCGGTCTCTTGGCGCCGGCGCGGAGGGACTTTCAGTTTTGGCTGAGTGCCTCCCAGCCTTGCCAGGCGCCTGGCGCTCTCACGTTCTATGAGCGCCTTCAGTCCCTCGTGCAACAAAGCCGAACGGTCAAGCGGGCCGGTCAGCTTGATGGCCGTGGCTAACAAGCCTTCATCCAGAGTTACGGTGGTTCTCATCGGAAGCCTCCAGTAGTTTGCACCAATATTAGCATCATTTGATGCGTACATCGATGCTGGAAAAGCTCCCAGCCGCGCTCACGCCGCCAGAAACCGGAATTCAAACGTATCCCGGAATTTCCCGATATGGCCTGCGGTTGTGCCCGGGAAATGCGTTGGAATAATCAGCGTGCCGGTATTCACATGCTCGCGAAAAAACTTCCAGCGCGTCGCCGCGGACTCCTTCACATCGAAGCAGAAGCACGAACTCCAGTCGGGTGCAATTACTTGCGCGCAGTGGTGCATCATGTCGCCGGTGAAAAGCGCGCGCTCGCCGCGCGATTTGAGATCGATGCACACATGCCCCGGCGAGTGGCCGGGTGTGGGCACCAGCGACAGTTCGTCGGACAGCACGTACGCGTCATCGACCAGCAGCGCCTGTCCCGCATTGACGATGGGTTCAACGCAGTCTTCATGAATGGCCGCGAAGCCCGGATCGGTCGCCTGCTTCCAGTGCTCGTACTCGCGCCGGCTGAAAAGTGATGCACAGCAGATCCTGGGCGCGGTCGTAGGCGAAGTCCGGCACCAGCGACATCACCTCGGCCAATTGTTCCGGCGTCGCTATGGGGAACATGATGTTGGGTGCTCGCCACGGGCCTTCGCGTTCAATAATACTGGATACGCTGACATCACCGATCTTGACGGGTTTCATCTGTGGGTTCCCTGTCCGTTATTGTAAATTCAATCCGGTCTCATTAAGCATTTGCAAATAGTAGCGGTCAAACGCTGCGAGCTGGCTCTCGATCTCGCTATAGGGGCCGGGCTCCCAGGCATGCGAGCGCACGCCGCGGAAGGCGTTGGCGCATAGCGCCCAGTCCTGACGATTGGTCAGATCCCAGAATGCTATTGCCGGTTGTGCATCAAAGCCTGTGGCCGCGATGGCATCGGGATGGAAATACCAGTCGCAAACGACGCGCGTGCGATCGACGGCGAGCGGCTGCACGCGGTGGACGAGAACGTAGTCGGGGTGCAGTGACAGGAAGGCAGACGGGAACAAGCTGTAGTAGTAGACCCGGCCGCGCTCCTCGGCGGTGAGGCCGGCGAACGGTGGCGCGCAGCACGCACCGTGCATGGTCATGCTTCCCTGCGGGTTCGACATTCCCATCGCGCCGCCGAGCACCGGGCCTTCGTCCAGATCGTTCTCAGTGTTGCGGTACGGCGTGAGCCGGTTCAGGTGCGGATGCACCGTTGGGCAGTGGTAGCACTCGCTGTAGTTGTGGAAGATAAGCTTCCAGTTGGCCTCGACTTCGTAGATGGTCTGGTGCACAGACGTCAACTCGGGCAGGGGCCAGTGCTCGAATTTACCGGCGAGGGCGTGCAGCGCCACATCGAACGTTTCGAACGGTTGCGGGCCGGCGGCGAAATTAACGAACAAAAACCCGCGCCACTCAGCGAGCGCTGCCGGCTTCAAACCCCACGACGCCTTGTCGAAGGCGGCGACCTCCTGCATGTTCGGCGCGCTCCTGAGCGTGCCGTCGAGTCCGTAGGTCCAAGCGTGGTACGAGCACTGTATCGCGTTACCGAGATTCCCGCGGGTGCCGACGCACAATCGCGTCCCGCGATGACGGCAGAAATTGTGATGCGCGCGCAGCTGGCCGGAATGATCGCGCAACACGATCACGCTCTCGCTGCCGCTCTGGTGGAGAAAGTAGCTTCCGCGCTGCGGCAGTTCTGACACGTGGCCGGCGAGCAGCCAGTTGCGGCGAAAAATCCGCTCCTGTTCGAGCCGCCAGATCTCGGGGCTCGTAAAATACTCACCGGGGAGCGTGCGCTGACCGTGGGAGGTACGCAACTTCATCTATGGATTCGCGAGTTGGCGGCCAGTATCCGATGCGCAGGGTCAGCGCCGTTTCCTCGCTTCGTTGTTTCCGCCGCAGCGCGTCGCGCGTGTAGCAGCGCTGCGGCTCGCTAACGCTCAGAGCATCGACTGCCCCGGCCGCTTCATGTAAATATCCTTGATGCCGTCCGCGGCCCAGCATGCCAGCGTGCCGATGGTCTCGGTCGGACCTACCGCAGCGTTCTGCGGATACGCGCTGCCGCCGACCACGAACACATTCGGCACGTCCCATGACTGAAGATGCTTGTTCACCACGCTGGTGGCCGGATCCGCGCCCATCACCGCGCCGCCGATATTGTGGGTGCTTTGATAGGGGATGATGCTGTATTTCGTCGGCACGGCGCGCGCGGCGTAGCTGGTCGGCGCCATGGCTTTTGCTATTTCGACGCAGCGCTCGTTCATGTACTTGAGCATTTTCTGTTCATTCTGATGCCAGTCGAAAGTCATGCGCAGCAGCGGCAAGCCGTTGGCATCGCGATAGGTGGGATCGAGATCGAGATAATGCTGACGGTAGCTCTGGCACGAGCCGTGGATGCCAATACTGAAACTGCGGCGGTAATTGTGCGCAACCGCCTTTTTCCACGCGCCGCCCCAGCGCGGAGTGCCGTGGGGCACCGGCTTGGATTTGATCGGCGTGGCGCCGGGGCTGGATACCGCGATATAGGCGCTGCCGACGAATCCCAGTTCGGCGCGATCGAGCTCTTCGCCGTTGAAATCGTCAAATTGGGTGCTGGTCATGCCGCCGCCGATGAACGGATTGAACTCGCGATCATCAAAGAAGACCTCAACTTTGCCGCCCGTCTGATACGAGTAGTTGCGGCCCACCACGCCGGTGCCGGCCTGTGGATCGTAGGGTTTGCCGATGCCCGACAGCAGCAGCAAGCGCGTGTTGTTAAAGCAGTAGGTCGCCAGCACCACGATGTTGGCCGGCTGTTCGACCTGCTGGCCGCGTGCATCGATGTAAGTCACGCCGGTCGCCTGCTTGCCGGTTGAATCGGTGTTGACCTTGATCACATTGCACAGCGGGCGCAACTCGAAATTTTCTTTTTTCATCAGCGCTGGCAGCACCGCGGTGAGCGGGTTGGCCTTCGCCCCTGCCGCACACGCATGACTGCTGCAGAATCCGCCGCGCTGGCACTCGCCCATCATCACTTTGTAAAGATTGGTGTAATCCCGCGTCATCGCGGCGGCCGGCCCCGGAAACGGGTGGTAACCCAATTCAGCCGCAGCCTTGGCGAACAATACGCCTTGCGGCGTGGGGCGCGTCGGCGGATTTGGATACTCGCGCGAACGCGGGCCTTCAAATGGATTGCCGCCGGACTGGATTTCACCGTTCAGATTACCGGCCTTACCGCCCACGCCGTAGATGTGCTCGAACTGGTCGTAGTACGGTTCCAGTTCCTCATAGGTGAGGCCCCAGTCCTGACTGGTGCAATCCGCAGGAAAGAAATTCTTACCGTGAAGCGCCGTCATGCGGCTGCGGATTTCGAAATCGTAGGGCAGAAAACGCCGCGCATTGCAGCCCCAGTGTGCGGCCGTGCCGCCGACGATTTCACCGGGCTTGAAGGAACCGAGTTCGCGCATCGGCAGCGCAGTCTCGCTCATGTTGTTACGAATGGTGATGGTTTCGCGCGACAGGTTCTGAAAGATATCGCTGTGGCGGTCGAACTTCAGTTCGTCGTTCGTGTACGGCATCACAAAGTCGTGCTGCGGCTCGATCATGCGGCCGCGCTCCAGACACAGCACACTGAGTCCGGCGTTGGCCAGTTCCATGCAGATGATCGAACCGGCAACGCCGCTGCCCACCACCACCGCGTCGACAGGTTTAAGTTTTGTAGTCATGTTATTTGCTCGCTATCGGTTTGATCATGATGTGCCTGGCGTAGCCCTGTGCATCCACCTTCGCCTGCTGTGTCTGGATGTCGAGAATACTCACCGGCTCTGCGCGGTAAATCTCCGGATTGTCGACGTGCGCGTTGTAGGCGCCCGAGGCAACGCCGGGAAAGCCGACCAGCTTCCAGCCCACCTTGTCGCGGTTGCCGCCGTACATCGGGTCGGCGAAAAAGCCTTCCTCGGTATTGCGCCAGAGAATGTCGAAAAAAAGCTTGCTTGACAGCGACGGCAGCGCAACCTTGCCGTGCTCAAGCGCCTGCAATACTTCGTCCTGCTGCGCCGCCGTCAGAAACTCAAAGTTCTTGCCGTATTGTTTGGTGCAATACTGGTTGGTTTCAAGAATGCCGACGTGATAAATCTCCACCGGCGTAAGCCGTGACTGGAACCCCTGCTGCGGCGTGCCTTCGAGCCACGGGCCGGAGCGGTAATTGCGGCCGTGTGTGCCCCAGACGCTGCGCAACTGCTGATCGATGTAGTAGGTGACATCGGCGTCTTTAGCGCCTGGCCCCAGCTCGTCGGTCGGGATCAGGCGCTCGACGGCGGCGTCAAGAAAGCGAACTTCCGGCTGTGTCAGACAGCCGTATGCGTGCGGAACTGCGGACTCTCCCATCTTCATTTCTCCCGGAATATGGACACTTGCGGCAGGCAACGGCGTCGTGAGCGACGCCTGATCCGCAGTAGTAGAATTATAACGGCCAACAGCGTTTCATGGTGCGTGCGTCGCGGCTGCAGGGCAGAAATGGGTCTGCGGTCCACGATTTGAGCGCGGCCCGTTGATTGCTACCCTGTCTTTGGTACCGCGCCCAGCGCGGTAACATGCTTCAGGACTTCACTCGTTACGCGTATCAATGCCGCGACCAGGGCTTCGTCAATATCAACATCGCCTTCATAGTGAGAGTGCATGTGCGGCGTTGTATGCAAGATCGAAACGGCTTTCGATACTGTTGGTCGGGTTCCCCGCATCTATCAGGCGCACGCGGCCGGATCGCAACAATCCATCAAACGCGGCCTGCGCGGAAGGCTCCGTTTTGAGCTGGCCGATGCGAACCAGATTATCAAGCGCCGGAATTGGCATTAGTCTTTAAAACCAATGGAATAAGCTCACCCGCCAGCACCTTGGTTAGAAACGGATTGCCAGCAGCGCGGCGGCGCTCGAATTCCTTCGCCGTGTAGAGCGTGGGGCTGACTGTGCGGCCCAATTTTTTTTCGGCAGGCGCAAGCGCGGCATAAACTTTCTCTAATGTGAGGTCATCGGCAACGATTAACACATCGATATCGCTTTGCGCACGAGCGCTGCCCTTGGCTATCGAGCCGTACAACCACGCAGCGTGCAAGTGATCCGCCAGCGGCGCCAGCGCGAAGCGCAAGGATTCTGCCGGGCCGAACATTTTCAGCGCCAAGCCGCGTAATTCCTCGAATACCGGCGCAGCTTTGTTGGCTTGGTAATGCTTCTGGTTGCCGACGCGCGTTACCGTGACCAGTCCGCTCTCGTCGAGGCGCTGCAACTCGCGTTGCACCGCGCCGGACCCAGCGCCTGCAAGCGAGATGACTTCGGTAGCGAAAAAACTGCGTTCCGGCCGGCCGAACAGCAACCCGAGCACGCGCTGCTGCGTGGTGGTGAACAGCGCGCTCGCCATGCTTACGGTTGGGCGCGCAGGGGTGCGCTTGGCGGCGGGACCGCGTGAAGATTTACGACGGGTAGCAATAGATATACCCATATTGGGCATTTTACTACCCAATTTGGGTTTGTTGCAACTGGCGCACTAAAGTGCAATGGGGTTGCGTCTCGCTTATTCGTAGGCAATAGCAGTCATTGGGTGTTTCGATTGCGTTACGCAGAGGCTTGCGACGTTTAGACGAACTGGGAAATCTTCTCAACAGCATGGTCTACATTTGATGGTGCGGATTCCCGAACGACGCGAACGACGGGGTCGCGTTGCGCCTTTTGCCTATGAAGACGAGGAGGCAAGTTGCGCCAAGACCAATCATGGTTCGATAGTCAACATGGCGCGGATACATTCTTCCAGCGATTGAAGATGTTTATCGATGACGGCAGCTACCGTTAACGGATCATAGGGTTGCCAGGGTTTGCTCATAGCTCCACGGATTCTCTAAGAACCTGATCACGAATATGCCGGTTTAATTCATGTTCGGGCACTAATTCTATGTGGCGCTGGAGCAAGCTCTGCAGTCGTTCGACGAGTGGGAGCCGCTGGGCAAACAGATCGTAACCCCGTGGCAAATCCACCAGGAAATCAATATCGCTGTCAGGCCGCTCCTCGCCCCTGGCGACCGATCCGAATACGCGAATATGCCGAACGCCATACTGGTTGCCCAAGGCGAAAATGGCGTCTCTCATTACACGTAATTCGTCCAGTAACATGTGAATCAGCCTTCGTCTTTTTAGGCCAGTAACGCTGGATTACAAGGGATACAGCATGTGGTATCACCCCTTTGTTGCTGAACCGTTTGCGAACGCCACGCGTAATTCATTATCGCGCTCTTCCTGCCCGCTACTGCTGCGCGATGCCGGCGTCCTTGATGACGCGCGCCCAGCGCTCGGTCTCCGCACGGATGAACTGCGCGAATTCCTCGCGGCTGTTGGGAGCGACTTCGATCACGAGGTCTCTGAATCGCCGCTGGATTTCGGGTATGCGCAACACCGCGGTGAGATCGGCATGAACCTTGTCGAGGATAGGCGTGGGTGTGCCGGTGGGCGCACATAACCCGTACCAGGAATTCACTTCGAAGCCGGGCAGCGCGGTCTCGTGCATGGTCGGCACCGCAGGCAACTGCGTCACGCGTGTCAGGCTGGTCACCGCCAGCGCACGCACACGCCCGCTTTGAATCGTCGACAGCACGCCCGGCGCTGTCTGCACGCTCACCGGAATTTGTCCGCCGATCACGTCGGTAAGCGCCTGCGGAGCGCCCTTGTACGCAACATGCACGACATTGATTTTCGCCGTCAACTTGAGCAGTTCCATCATGACGTGCTGCGAGGTGCCGGCAGCCGACGTGCCGTAGCTCAGCTTGCCCGGATTGGCTTTGGCATAGGTAATGAATTCTTTCATGGTGTGTACGGGCAGCGACGGATGCACTACCACAACGTTCGGTGTTTTGCCGATCAGTGAGATGGGTGCAAAGTCGCGCGGGTGGTCGTAAGGCAATTTCACGTACAACGACGCGGCGATCGCACTGGACGCTATATTGCATTGAAACAAGGTGTAGCCATCGGCTGGCGCTTTGGCGGCGAATGCCGCACCCACCGTCCCGCCTGCGCCCGATCGGTTATCCACCACCACCTGCTGGCCCCACATGCGACTGAGTCGCTCGGTGATCTGGCGTGCAACGATGTCGGGCGAGCCTGCGGCGGGAAAAGGCACGAGGTAGCGGACGGATTTGGTGGGGTAACTTTGCGCCGAAGTTGCCGCAGGTAAGTGCCAGGCTAAAGCCGCCAGCGCGAACCATAACGCCCGAGGTTGTTTGATCACAGTGGTCTCATGCCCGGGGCTAGGTCAGGCGATACTGCTCAAGTTTTTTGTCATCGAGGGTAATACCCAGACCAGGCCCTGTGGGCAATGACAGACGGCCCGAAGAAATATCGAGCCGCGTCGTCGCCACTGTATCTTTCACTTTGAGCGGCCCCACGCATTCGAGTCCGGGCAGCACATTGCGGGAAGAGGCCGCAAGCATGATCTCCGCCAGCGTGCTGGGATCAAGTCCGAAACCATGGCCGATAACGACCGGGATGCCGGCGGCCTCCGCCGTGGCCAGCATGCGCGCTGCGCGAAGAAACCCTCCGGCCTGCTTGATGCCGAACTTGACGAAGTCCGCGGCGTCGGCCTTGATTGCCGCGACGAGGCTGGCATGATCGCTGATCGATTCGTCGGCCATCACCGGAATCCCGCCTTCGCGGCGAACCCGCGCCATTCCTGCAAGATCGCGCAGATGTGCCGGCTGTTCGAAAAGCTGCAAGTCGAACTGTTTGACCGCGCGGCAGAGTTTTAGCGAGGTGTCGGCGTCGTACTGCAAGTTGGCGTCGATGCGCAGCTTCATCGCGCTGCCCACCGCGGCGCGCACCGCGGCGATGCGGTCGTGATCGGCTTCGACGCCGCTGCCCACTTTAATCTTTGCCGAGCGAAACCCCGCTTTGAGCCATCGCAGCGCTTCTGCCGCCGCTTCCTCGGGCGGAAGCATTCCGATCCAGCCATTGAATTCCACGCTGTCGTTTAGTGTGCCGCCAAGGTAGGTGTAGATCGGCACCCCGTTGATGCGCGACACGAGGTCTACGCACGCCATTTCCACCGCGGCGCCGGCGCCGGGTTGCGTGGGTGCGAGCGCATCCAGCCGCTCGATCAGGCGGTGAAGATTGGTCGGGTCCATGCCAATAACCGCGGCAGCAATGCGATCACGCAGCGCGACCATCAACTCGGCGGCAGTGCCGGGCGACTTCGCGGCCGCCGATGGTTCGATACTGCTGATACCCACCGTGCCGTCCGACGCGGTAAGGCGCACCACCACACATTTGGTGGCTTGCTTGGAGATGCCAGCACTGGTAAAGGTGCCGATCAGGGGCATCGCCACGCCAAACACTTCGACGCGTTCTATTTGCAGTTTCATTGAAAGGCTCCTGTCCATGGTCCGCGGATGTTTTGCTTCATTTTATACGGATATTGGCCGTGTGCCGATTTCAGGCGGAAGCTTGCGATGCTACACTCCCTGTTTCAAGCCAAGATAGGAATATGCCGATGACAACCCGTCCGCTGCCACTCAACGGATTCAAAGTGCTCGACCTGACCGCGCACCGCGCGGGACCGACTGCGGTGCGTCAGCTCGCCGACTGGGGCGCCGACGTGATCAAGATCGAGGCGCCAGGCGCGGGAATGGACGCTACCGGCAGCCGGCGCGACGGCCCGGACTTCCAGAACCTGCATCGCAACAAGCGCAGCCTGACCCTCAACCTGAAAACGCCGGAAGGTCTCAAGATATTTTTCGAGCTGGCGAAGACAGCGGATGTGGTGGTCGAGAACTACAAGTCCACCGTCAAGCACCGGCTCGGCGTCGATTACGAGGCGGTGAAAAAGATCAACCCGCGCATAGTCTATGGCAGCATTTCAGGCTTCGGCCAGGATGGTCCCTACGAGGGCCGCGCCGGCGTCGACCAGATCGCCCAGGGCATGGGCGGGCTGATGTCGATCACCGGCCACGCGGGCGGCGGGCCGATCCGCGTCGGCATCGCGATCAACGACACTTCCGCCGGCATACTGCTCGCCAACGGCATCGTGCTCGCGCTGCTCGACCGCGCGCGCACCGGCGAGGGCCAGTGGGTCTCCACTTCCTTGATCGAGGCGCAGATTTTCATGCTCGACTTCCAGGCCGCGCGCTATCTGATGCGCGGCGAGGTTGCCGGGCAGGAAGGCAACAATCACCCGACCGGTGCGGGTACCGGTATGTTTCAGACCGCCGACGGCCACATCAACATTGCCGCCTCCGGCGACAGTCTATGGCAGCATTTCTGCAAGGCCGCGGGGGCGACCGATCTGCTGACCCATCCCGAGTTCGCCAACCCGGCGCTGCGCACCAAGAACCGGCCGGCGCTTAATGCACGGCTGGCGGAAATTATGCGTCAACACACCAACGACCACTGGGTTGCGCTGATGGACAAGGCCGGGGTACCGTGCGGCCCGATCAACACTATCGACAAGGTGTTTGCCGATCCGCAGGTGCAGCATCTGGGCATCGCGAAGCCGGTCGACCACCCGAAATACGGGCCGCAAAAAGTTGTCGGCCAGCCGATCCACATGAGCAGCTACCCGCAGCCGGATAAGCTTCAGCACACGCCTGAGTCCGGCGAGCATACCGCGGAGGTGCTCAACAGCCTCGGCTACGATACTGCAGCGATTGCCGCTCTGCGCGCCAAGGGCGTGCTATAGGCAGGCACGGGTACGACTCAAACTGCTGTGGAATTGAGACTCAAAATTACAATCCCCAAGGATCTCTAGATGAGCAAGACCGTGTGCGTGGTCTGGATGAACGATGCGAAGGTCTATGAACAGGCGCTCGCGCGCGCGGGCCTCGCTGACAAGTTTGAGGTGCACGGCCTCGCGCCCGATCAGCCGATCCCCGATGAGCTTGCGGCGCGTACCGAGGTGCTACTCGGATGGCGTCCGGCAAGTTTCCTCAAACGCATGCCGCGGCTGCGTTGGGTGCAAGCGGTCACCGCCGGTGTCGATGCATGGCTCGCCAGCCCGGACCTCAGGAATGAGGTCACGCTCTGCTGCGCGCGCGGCACGCACCGGGTATCAATGCCCGAGAATATTCTCGGCGCCATATTCCACCTGACCAAGCCCTACATGCAGATTGCACTCGATCAGCGCGACAGTCGCTGGACCAAGCGCCAATCGGTGCCGCTCGCGGGCAAGACGCTGGGCATCCTCGGGCTGGGGGCGATAGGCCAGGAGCTTGCGCGCAAGGCCGAGGCGCTCGAGATGCGCGTGATCGGCACCAAGCGCAGGCCGCAACCGCTGGCGCATATCGAGAAGGTATATCCACAGGAGGCGACCGACGAGGTGCTCGGTGCATCGGACTTCGTGCTGCTGCTGCTGCCGTCGACCCGCGACACCGAGAATTTCATCGATGCACGCCGACTGCGGGCGATGAAGCCTACCGCGTGGCTGCTCAATTTCGCGCGCGGCGCGTTGATCGTGGATGCAGACCTGATCGCCGCGGTGCGCGCGAAGACCATCGCCGGTGCGGTGCTCGACGTGTTTCGCGAGGAACCATTGCCGGTCACGCATCCGTTCTGGAAGTCCGAGGGCATCCTGGTGTTGCCGCACCTAGGCGGCGGGCATCCCGAGCGCAGCCTGGCCGTGTCCGAGATTTTCGTCGACAATGCGCGGCGCTTCCTTGCCGGCCAACCGCTTAATGCGGTGGTGGACAGGGCGCTCGGGTATTGAAGGCGCCCGCAAGCAGCCGGCTTAGCGCGAAGCGGGAGCCGCCTTGCAGGGTTAAGCTGCCTTGAACACCGCCATGCACTTAGGCGCGTTGAAGGTCCAGGTCTCCACCCAGTCCAGGATGTCCGCCTTGTAGTTCAACTCAGCCATGGCGCCGGCGAGGCACATCCAGTTGAGCACCTCCTGCTGGCCGGCCTGTTCCATTTGCGCCAGTGGTGTATCACGCCACGCGTTGTAATCGCCGGCGCGCAACTGCGCCAGCATCACGCGGTCCGATTCCAGGTCGGGATAGATCCAGTGGTTCTTCTCGGTGAGAAAAGCGTGCGACCAGCTCGACGAAGCCATGATTACCACCCGCCATGGACTGTCCTTGAGCACGCGGGCTGTCACTCGCCCCATCTCAAAGCAGCGCGCAGGCGACGGCGAGGGGGGGTCCGGCTCATCAGAAACTTGAGCGCCGCCGCCGCGGTTGCGGATGACTGAACTGCCGTAACAGTTGACGGCGACGGGCAGCACAGGATAGTCAAATCCGCTACGGTCAAGGTCCAGATAAAGCAGCGTGTTGGCAAAGGCGTGACCGAGACCGTCCTCGTGCAGGGGTTTGTACGCGTAGGACATGTCGATGCCTTCTTCCAGCAGGCGGCGGGCGAGGAAACGCCCGGCCTTGTGGTGCCCCGCTTGGGTGAAGATCTTATCTGTAGGTTCGCCCCAGATATTGGGGCGGCCGCGCAGGCGCTTGTAGGGGTTGAATTTGAGCTGCTCGTAGGCCAGCACGCAGAATGGCGGGATGATGTCTTCCCTGAAATTTTCGTACTGATCATCACCCCACATGAGAATGAAGTCGGGTTGGAAGGCGTCGATTTCCGCACGGATTTTTCGAAACGCGCTGAACACGCGCGCCTTGTGTGCTTTGTGCGCCGTGATGCCTTCGTCGTCGCCCCACTCCTGGCGCATCGGCTCCGGCCAGTTGGCGGGGTCCCGCATACGCTCGGGAATTCGCGGGTCGCTGTGCAGCATGCGCGCAAGCGGCCACGGTTTGTGCTCTTCGGGAACCAGTCCCGGAGGATAGTGTGTCGCGCCTATGCCCAGAATCTGTGCCATGGTTTAGCTCCCCTCGCGCCGTTTTCCCGGATAGAGCGCCTCGATCTCCTTAGCCTCCGGACGAATGTTGTAGTCCTGCGCAAGTTCGCCATTGCCGCAGGGGCTCTTTACCGTGATAAACGTCGCAGGCCCATTCACAGGGCGCGAACGATGGCGCGTGTTGCGCGGTATATGGATGAGGGTTCCGGGACCCACTACGCGGTCCTCGTCGCCCAGCACAAAGTGCATCTGGCCGGCAAGCACGACGCTGAACTGCTCTTCGTTCGGATGCTCGTGCAATGGCGGCCCTTCACCTTCCGGCTTGGTCACAATACCGAACTTCATGAATTCTCCGGGAACGGCGCCAGACTCAACCTTCGAATTGACGGCAGACTTCTTCTTCTCCAGGTCATCGAGTTTATAAAACGGCATAACACTCTCCTTGTGGGTCAGTTCATCGTCGCTTGCATCCACACGCATCATAACGCGATGCTGCGAACCTGTGGGCAGCGAAATCGTGGCGATTAAATATTCCACGGTTCGCAGCACAGCGTAGGTATAAAATCCGCTGAGTTTTCAAGGCATTTGAGTTTTTTGAGCGTTGAAAACACGCTCAAACAGCAGGGTCTGGGGTAGCATTCCGCATAGCCTAAGAGACGAATGAGGGGAGCAATGTCCAACCGCGGTGTGGAGGAAGCACTTAACGTATTCGATCTGCGCCTCATGGCTAGGAATCGCCTGCCCAAGTGGTGTTCGAATTTGTCGGTAACGCGCACGCGCCGGCAGCGATGTAACAAGGAGGCTTTATGTCGAGCAGGCATCTTGTGGTTTGGATATTCCCGGCCGCGGTAGCGGTTCTCGGCGCGGGTGCGGTCTGCGCACAAGGCTATCCGGGCAGGGCCGTACGCTTTCTCACAACCGGGCTTGGCGGCAGCACCGACCTCGCGGCGCGAACCGTCGCGCAGGGGCTTATCGATAGCGCAGGCTGGAACGTGGTGGTGGACAATCGCGGCAGTACCATCGTTGCGTCGGAAATGGTATCCAAGGCGGCGCCGGATGGTTACACCATACTCGTTACCACGGACGGTCACTGGCGCGGGCCGCTGTTGCAGAAGATGCCTTTTGATCCGGTGAAGGATTTTGAACCGATTACAATGGTGAGCCGTTCGCCCAACATTCTGGTTGTGCATCCCGCACTGCCGGTAACGTCCGCCAAGGAATTGATCGCTCTGGCGAAGGCCAGGCCGGGAGAACTCAATTACGGTGCGGGTGCGATCGGTGCTTCGACTCATCTGGCATCGGAAATGTTCAAGGTCATGGCGGGTGTCGATATAGTGCATGTGCCTTACAAGAGTACCGGCGGGGCGGTTACCCCGCTGATCAGCGGCCAATTGCAGTTGATGTTCGGCACCACCGGTACCGTGACTACGCACATCAGGTCGGGCAAAGTGAGGGCGCTGGCGGTCAGTACCGCGCAGCCCTCCCTGCTCGCGCCGGGTTTGCCGACGATAGCCGCCGCGGCGAATCTGCCGGGTTATGAGTCGGCAGCGACCGCAGGCATATTTGCGCCGGCAGGCATTTCTCAAACGCTCATCAAACGACTGCACGAGGAGGTCAGCCGGGTGCTGCTGCGGCCGGACGTAAAAGAGCGATTTTTCAATCAGAGTGTGGAAATCGTCGGTGGCACACCGCAGGAAACCGCAGCCTTCGTTAAATCCGATATCGCAACAACAGCCAGGATCATCAAACAAGCCGGCATCCGAGGCGAACGCTAGGTATCTTGCTTGTAAGGTAGTTTTACATTACGATGTGCTGTAGCCAGAAATATGAGGGTATCGCCATGACCACATTGACTGTTACCGCAAAGGGACAGGTGACATTTAGAAAAGACGTGCTGCAACACCTTGGCATCAAGCCGGGCGACAAGATCGATCTGGATTTGCTGCCGGATGGCCGGGGTTTGCTCAAAGCAGCCCGGCCCACCGCAACGATCAAGGGCTTCTGCGGGTTGCTCGCGGGGCGGACGAAGAAAGTCGCCACCCTTGAAGAAATCAACGAGGCAACGGCACAAGGTTGGGCTGGCAAAAAATGAAGGTTGCTGTGGATACCAACGTACTCGTTCGCGCTGTCGTGCGCGACGATCCAGCGCAAGCGCGTGTCGCCACCAAGGTCTTGACCGATGCCGAATTGATTGCAATCGCGCTGCCGTGCCTGTGTGAGTTTGTGTGGGTGCTGCGCAGGGTTTACGGTTTCCAATCCACCGATGCAGCCACCGCGATCCGCGCGCTGCTTGCTGCCGCAAATGTGCAAATGAACAGGCCAGCGGTAGAGGCAGGCTTATCCATGCTCGAAGCTGGCGGGGATTTTGCTGATGGTGTAATAGCCTATGAGGGACACTGGCTCGGCGGGGAAACTTTCATATCCTTCGACAAGAAGGCGGTTGCACTACTCACGGCACAAGGTCAACTGGCGCGTCTATTATGATGTGGTGCCGGAAACACCTGCAGGGAACAGAAGGAACAACAGGGCATTTCAGTATCACATTACCCAATAGCCAAACGATAATGAAAGATCTAACCCCATCGTCATTTCTACCCAAGCTACTCCGGTTTGAGACCCGCAGCCCTCAATATCGGCGGCATTTTCTGCAACTGAGCAGCAAGAAAAGCAGCAAACGCATGTGGCGTTGACGGCTTGGGCTCATACGCCATCTTCCCCAGCGCTGCCTTCACCTGGGATGCGTTCAGGCTCTCATTTGATCTTGCTTGCCTTGCCCATGTTCACCCCCTTGCGGAAGGACGTGCGCAATGCGCAGATGATGCGAATAGAATAGTGATACTCGATTCAAAGGCGGATACCAGTATGGCTGAAATCCTCGGACTTGGGTTGACGCATGCCCCCAGCCTGCATCGGCACGACGCCGACCTGGTGGCGAGCCTGCGCCGCACGCTGGGCGGCAAACGCACACCGGCGCACCTGAAGGACCCGGCCAATTGGCCGGCGCCGATACGCGAGGAGTGGGGCGATGACGAAGGCGCCAGCGCGACACGTGCGCACCGCACTCGCTGCTTCGCGGCCATGCGCACCCTGCGCCAGCGGCTGGATGCGTTTCATCCCGACCTGGTGGTGATTTTTGGCGACGATCAGTATGAAAATTTCATCGAAGACATCGTGCCGCCTTTTTGCATTTATATCGGGGATCAGATGGAATCGCGGCCTTTTGACGTTCCGCCAGCAGGCGCACGGCCGCAGCCGAATTTCTGGAACGAAGCGAACGACAAGGTGTTCCGCCATCGCGGGCACACCGAGGCCGCGCGTTTTCTGACCAATCGTCTCGCAGCAGCGGGCGTCGCGCTGCCTTACGCGTATCGGTTGCGCTATGCGCGCGGCCTTGCGCATGCCTTTATCAACACCCTGCTGTATCTGGACATCGACCGCACGGGATTTGACTATCCGGTGCTGCCGTTTCATGTTAACTGCTACGGCGGCGCGTTGGTGCGCTCGCGTGGCGGGCAGATTGCCCCCGGCGATATCGCAAGCACAGCAGAGCCGGATCCGCCCGCGCCCTCCGCCGCTGCGTGCCTTGACGTCGGCCGTGCCATAGGCAGGGCGTTTGCCGCATCGCCCTGGCGCGTTGCGCTGATCAGTTCATCCAGTTGGTCGCATGCGTTCCTGCCAGCGAAGAACGATTGGCTGTTTCCCGATCATGCTTCCGACCGCGCCCGGCTCGCCGAATTGCGCGATGGACAGTTTGCCCATTGGCGCGACATATCCGGCGCACAACTCGAAGATGCGGGGCAACACGAACTGCTGAACTGGATCACCCTGGCCGGCGCCATGACGGAACTGGGAAAAAAAGCCGAGATTGTCGACTATGCCGAAACCTACCTGGTGAATTCCAATAAGTGCTTTGCGGTGTTTGCTTAACCCGAATTAGGAGGAAAACATGGGAATCCACCGCTTTGGTATTGCTGCTATCACTGTCATTCTTGAAGTAGCAAGCGTAGGGTGGGCAAAACGTTTTTTGTTTTGCCCACGCCGCCACACGAAAACCACACCATACCGCGTGGGCACAAACGGCGTGCCTACCCTACGGGTGCTGAAGCTGGTGAAGTCTTTGTAAGGCATGCGACAGCAGCGTCGTAATATAAGGCGCAGTCTAGGCCGCTGCGGTTGACTGCTGCGCTTCAGCGCGCCGTTTCACCATGCGCTTCGGGGTTTGCTTCAAATCTCTCAGGTAGCGCACATGCTCTTCTTCAATCGAGTGGCGTATCGATTGCCGGTACTGGGTGGCGTACCACGCGGATCGCTCCGCGATAGCCTGACGCATCGCAGCCGCGTCCGGCAGTCGGGCATTATCCAGCAGGATCTCGCGCACCCAGCGCGCCTGATGTTCGAACACCATGTTAAGCGCAGTATCGGTGTTGAAGAATCCCATGAAGAACAGGCCCGGCCACTGCGGCGGCACCATGCGCATGTAGAGATCGAGCTGGTTATCGGCGGCCTGCAGCACGCTTGTCGGGATAAAGTCGAGGTCGATAGCGTAGCCGGTGGCGGCGATTAATACGTCGAACTCTCCACTCGTACCATCCGCGAAACGGATCGTCTTCCCCTCGATAGTTTCGATACCGGTCTTCACTTCGATGCGGCGGTAGGCGATGTCGGTCACTACGGTCGCATTGGACGTGACGTGAGAAAGTATCTCCGGGCGTTTGAATCCGAGGCGGGTGAGATCGCCGTGCGCGAGCCAGGTCAGGAAACGGGTGATACGCCGCCGCAGATTGCGCGGAATCCAAGGGCGTTGGATGCGCGCGGTGATGTCGGTGAACGCGCGGACGAACATCAGCTTGGGGAGTATCAGTAAGCCCGAACGGGCGACCAGCACGCAACGCGGCGCCGTCACGCACAGGTCACTGGCGATATCGCAGGCGCTGTTGCCGACGCCGACCACGCAGATGCGTTTGCCGACATACGGCTCGGGCACCTTGTAGTTATGCGCGTGCACGTACTCGCCGGTGAACGCTTTGAACTCCGGCATGTCGAGTGGTTGGGTCAGATGGCCTGAAGCGACGATCACGCTGTCGAAGACTTCGCTCACGCCATAGGCAAGCTGAACTTCCCAGCGGGGCGCTTCAGTCTTCCGCTCAAACGCAGGCCGCACCTGCGTCACGCAGCCGTGAAATTTGATGTGCGGCGTAACCTTGAAGTGGTCAGCGTATGCCACCAGGTAGCGATGCATATCGGTGTGATCGGGGAACACCTGGGTGGCGGCATCGAAATCGAGATCGCTGAAGCGCGTGACACCACGCGAGGTGTTGATGTGCAGGGTGCGATAGGCGGAGGAGCGCCCGTTGTCGTTCATGTAGCACCACATGCCGCCGATCTGCCCGCCGATTTCGAACACCGTGACATCGAAGCCCACTTCGAGCAGATACTTCGCGGCGCAGATGCCGCACGCACCAGCGCCAATCACTGCTACGCGCCTGGTGCTGCTTCGGTTAGGGCCCGCGACCGGGCCGTCAAGGCCGCGCTGATAGATGGAGCTGGTGGTGGTCAATGCTCACCACGAGTTGCGCAGCTCGCGCAACTTCAGAAACACGGTACGCTCGTCGGGATTCTCCGCAAGGTCTGGAAACGCCTCGCGTAGTTTTGCGATCACACCCAGACTGGACAGGCGAAAGAAGGTGTTGATTTCCCGTTCGACGCTGAGGGTCGAGACAAAGGCTTGATCGGGATCCTGGTCTTTCACCCTTGCGAGCATCTGCTGGGCTTGTTGATTTCCGGGTTCCCGCGCCAAGGTAAAGCGCAGGTTGTTCTCGATGTAATCATGCCCCGGATAGATCAGCGTGGAATCCGCTAGTTTGGCAAGCTGCCCGGAGAAGGTATTGTAGAGCGCTACCGGGTGACCGCTATTACAGTTTCCGACACCGGCATTGAACAAGGTGTCGCCGCAAAACAGGGCCGGCTGGTCGGTGTGCGACAGCAGGCACACGTGGCTCATGGTGTGACCGGGCGTGTCCAACACTTCGAGTTCCACGGTCTTGCCCACCTTGATGATGTCGCCTGCACCCAAACCGCGCGACATGCCGGCGATTTTCTCTTTGGCGTTCTTATGAGCAAGGATTTTTGCCCCGGTTTGTTGCGCCACAGCCTCGTTGCCGCCGGTATGGTCTCGATGTTCATGCGTATTCAGTATCTGCGTAATGTTCCAGCCCTCTGCCTTGGCGGCGCGCAGACATTTCTCATGATCCAGAGGGTCGATGGCTACGGCCTCTCCAGTTTCGGCGCAGGCGATCAGGTAGTTGAAGTTGCGATAGGAATTGGCGGTCCAGATCTGTTTGACGATCACGGCAGTGTCCTTTGCGACAGAAATTTTGGTAATGATAGCGCCAAATGAGGCGGCCAAGGACGCGCAGATTGCGCTGCACGCTGCGCGGCATATGCCCCTCGTGCGGCACGCGGCGTATGGCGCAGACTGCCGCGTATCCGGTGGCGTGCGTCATCCCACGCGTGCCGGTGCGGCAGTGGGTGCTGTCGTTCCCAATACCGCTGCGCAGTCTGTTTGCCGTGCATCCCGAACTGCTGGCGCCGGTGTTGCAGATCATCCATCGTGTCATCCATACGTTCCTCATCAAACAAGCGCACGTCAAACGCATCGAAGCGGCCAGTGGCGCAATCACTCTCATCCAGCGCTTTGGCTCTGCCGTCAATCTGAGTATTCACTTTGGAGTGCGGCGGCTTGCCGCCGCTTTTGAAAGCGGACAAGGGAACGCTTGCAGCGAATCAGCAAGCTCCCGCACTCCATGAAACAGCTACAAGCACTGCTCGACAAAATCATCAATAGAATCATTAAGTTAATGACTCGCCCCGGTCATCTTGTCGTGGAGGATGGCATCGCCTACATGGCGCGTACGGACAGCATCGACCACAACTTGCTCAGCTTGCAATACGCACCCCGGCGCGTGACGCTGATCACCCAACAACTGTGTGCCAACGCATCAGGCTTCAGCCTGCACGCAGGCGTGCGCTGCGAGGCGGATGACTGGCAAGGCATAGAACAACTGTGCCGCTACATCACGCGCCCCGCAATAGCCAATGGCCACACGCAGGAGCGTGCCCTGATGGGGCCGCTGTTGGCAGCGGCTCGGGCCGGGGATTTGTGGATAGGCGATCGCAACTTTTGCACCCGGCCGATCCTGTGCGGCTGGCATCAGCAAGGCAGTTCGTTCCTGGTGCGCGAGCAT
>CAMBCF010000021.1 GCA_945864585.1 Bordetella parapertussis
AACTTAAAGTCGCCATTATTGGCGACGCTTTACAACCCGTCAAAGGGCTGTATATAATGTCAGCATTCATGAAAAATACCCAATAAAATCAATTTGGTAGTTAATTTTAGTACGTCCGAAATCAAAAATGCAAACACCCTCAGTTTCCCAGCCGCCAAAAATGCTGGATCAACTCCGTCACCAGATTCGGCGGCTGCACTACAGCATACGTACTGAGGATGCCTATGTCTACTGGGTGCGTTTTTTCATCCGCTTTCACGGCCTGCGCCATCCGCGCGAGATGGGCGCGTCGGAAGTCGAGGTGTTTTTGACGCACCTGGCGGTTGAGCGCAAGGTTTCCGCGTCAACGCAGAATCAGGCGCTATCGGCGATTCTGTTTTTGTATCGTGAGCTTTTGAAGATCGAATTACCGTGGCTGGATAACGTGGTTAAGGCCAAACGGCCCCAGCGCATGCCGGTGGTGTTGACGCGGGAAGAGGTGCAGGCGGTACTCTCCCATCTGGACGGTACGTCCGGCTTGATTTTACGGCTGGCTTACGGCACCGGCATGCGCATACTTGAAACCGCGCGACTGCGCATTAAGGACATCGACTTTGCACGCCATGAGGTGATGGTTCGTGATGGTAAAGGTTTTAAAGATCGCGTAACGATGTTGCCGGAATCGTTGTCTTTGCCGCTGCGAGAGCATCTGGTGCGGGTGCGCGCACTGCACGCGCGTGACATCGAAGCGGGTTTTGGTCGCGTCTATTTACCCTATGCGCTCGAGCGCAAGTATCCGTCTGCTGCGAGTGATTGGGTGTGGCAATATGTTTTCCCATCGCAGCGGCGCAGCATAGACCCGCGCAGTGGCAAAGAAGGGCGTCATCACTCTGATCCGCAGGCGTTGCAGCGACACATGCGCCAAGCAGTGCGCGACAGCGGCATCACCAAGCTCGCCACGCCGCACACGCTGCGTCACAGCTTCGCCACGCATTTGCTGGCGAGTGGCTACGACATACGCACGGTGCAGGAACTGCTCGGCCACTCGGATGTGAAGACCACGATGATTTATACGCACGTACTCAACAAAGGGGGCCGTGGTGTAGTCAGCCCGCTCGACGCGTGCGCGCAGCGACCGGCCTAATCGGGGGAATGGTCCTGTCTATCGCATTTCTCGACAATGGGCGTCGCAAACGCAGCCCAGCCTACCACTGCTTATTACAGCATACCAATTACAATTATTCAATAAAAACAAATACTTATATCACTGCGCCCGTATCCCCGCGTCACGCACCACTTTGCTCCAGCGCTCGATTTCAGTGCGTATGTAGCGCGCGAAATCTTCAGGCGTCGATAGCGCAATTTCGAGGCCTCGCGAGAGGAACTGATCTTTCATTGCGGGTTCAGCGACCACAGCATGCACATCCCGATTGACTCGCAGCACCAGCGCGCGTGGCGTGCCGGTGGGCGCGAGGAGGCCGACCGAGGCGATGGCCTCAAACGTTGTCAGGCCGGACAACGCCCGATTCCGCCACCGTCGGCAGTTCAGGCAGGGCAGTGGCGCGTTTGGTGTTGGTGACCGCGTCGGAGGAATGGCTGCGGTCGCTGTATCTCTTGCACTTTGGGCTGAGCTTGAGTAGCCCGGCACAACGTCACTTGCACAACCCTCACTTCAAATTTCCCAATCTTCGGTTGTCAAACCCGGCACACGGGCGAATTCGGCGGTGTTATGCGTCACTACGTTGAGGCCGCGCGTCAACGCAATGGCGGCAATCTGCAAATCGTATGGGCCGATGGGCGCGAGTTGATCAGCGCGATCCAGACGTTGGTATCCGGCAGCCACATCAGTCAAGCGCGGTGCGCGGCGTGATCGTGCCTTGCTCCGCGCGTGTCAACGGCTCGCCGCTCCAGCCGCCCGCGATCTGTGAAAAAAAACCCGCAGGCCAAGCGGCGGCGGCGTCCTCAGTTTCGATCCGTACCGTTACGCGCGCAGCGCGCGGTGCAGGCAGGCGGTCGCGCCAGGCGTCAGGCAATTCAGCCACGTTCACATGCTTAATGATGACTGCACTCATGCCAAGCTCCTGGCCCGCCATTAAAGTGCGGCGGACAACGGCAGCATTATCCCTTACGCCGTCCTAACCGGATAGATGTTGTTGGGCTGAGCTTGCGATGCGCAACAAAACTGCTCCTTGAAACGTGGTGTTGACGGCGAGTCGCAAAGATTACGCTGTTGGGCTTCGCAGGCTCAGCCCATACGTATGTTTTGTCGTGAGCATACATTAAATTAATGAACAAAAACAAATACTTACATCATTGAATGCGAATACCCGCATCGCGCACCACCTTACTCCAGCGCTCGATTTCCGTGCGTATATAGCGCGCGAATTCCTCGGGCGTAGATAGCGTAATTTCAAGGCCGCGTGAAATGAACTGTTCTTTCATCGCGGGCGCAGCGACTACCGCATGCACGTCCTGATTGACGCGCATCACCAGCGCGCGTGGCGTGCCGGTGGGCGCGAGTATGCCGACCGACGCGATCGCTTCAAAGCCGGCAAGACCGGATTCCGCCACCGTGGGCAGTTCAGGCAGAGCGGTAGCGCGCCTAGCGCTGGTAACGGCGATACCTCTTACCTTGCCGCCTTGCACTTGCGGCAACGCCACCGATAGATTGGAAAAAGTGAGTTGCACTTCGCCGCCCATTACCGCGGCCAGCGCGGGGCCGCCGCCCTTGTACGGCACGTGCAGCATGGCGATGCCGGCGGCGCTGTTGAACATTTCAGCGATAAGGTGCGAGGTGCTGCCGTTGCCAAAGGTTGAATAATTCAGCCGCCGCGCCTGCGCATTCGCTTTGGCGTATTTGATGAATTCCTGCACTGTGTTCGCCGGCACGGAAGGATGTGTCACCAGAATATTCGGCGCGGTGACGATCAGGGTGATGGGCGCGAAATCACGACGCGGATCAAAGCTGAGTTTGGGGTCCAGTGCGACATTGGTGCAGTAGGTGCTGGTGGAGCCGATGGTGAGCGTGTAACCATCAGGGTTCGCCCTCGCGCCGACTTCGGTGCCGATATTGCCGCCCGCGCCTGCGCGGTTGTCGATCACCACCGGCTTGGCCCAGCGTTCAGACAGTTTTTGCGCCACCAGGCGCGCCACGATGTCGTTGGCGCCGCCGGGCGGGAATGGCACCATCATGCGCACGGCACGTTCGGGGTATGCGGCGCCGTGGGCGCAGGCGCAGGGGATCGCGGCGAGCAGCAGCGGTAGGCTCAGTTTCATGCGGGTTATAAAGATTCAGGACTCAGGACTCAGGACTTAGTCCTCAGTCCTAAAGTCTTAAGGGCCGATGCCGCCCCATGAGCCACGCCGGGATCAGCGCAAAGGTGAAAATCAAGGCCACCACCAGGAAGCTGTCGCGAAACCCCATCGTATAGGCTTGAGCGTAAATGACTCTGCCGAGGTAATGCAGCGCGCCGGCTGACTGCAAATCGTCGGGCACGCCCGCTTGCGCAAGCAGCGCCTGAATAGAGCGCAGCAACTCGGCGGTGACGCTGTTGGCCGGCGTCTGTGTCGCGGTGAGTGTGTCGCTGTGAAAAAATGTGCGCCGGTCGAGTGTGACCGACAGCAGGTTGACGCCAAAAGCGCCGCCGAGCTGTCGTGCGAAATTGATCATGCCCGCGCCCTGACTCAAATGTTCGGGCCGCAGCGCGCGCAGCGCTGCGACATTCAGCGACGGTTTCATTATCGCCAGACCGATGCGGGAAAAGACCACCGCCCAAGCCATGCTCCAGAAGGACATATTCGAGTCCACGCGCGCCAGCCAGAACGACGAAATGCCGAAACACAGCAACCCGGCAATGACCATGTTGCGCGCGGAGACGCGGTCGCTCATATAGCCCGCGATCGGCATGACCAGGCCCATGATGATGCCGGCAGGCATCAGCAGCAGACCTGAGGACAGCGGCGTAAAATGTTGCACCGTCTGCACATACAGCGGCACCAAGTAGGTGGAGCCGAACAAACCTATGCCGAAAATGCACGCCACTGCAGCAGAGGCGGAAAACGACACGTTACTGAAGACGCGCAGATTCACCAGCGGATGATCGATGCGCAGTTCCCACCACAAAAAGGCCGCGCCGCCTGCCAGTGCGATGCCGATCAGCGTCAGCACAAAGCCCGATTGCCACCCTTCACGCTGGCCGTTCGACAAC
This sequence comes from Bordetella parapertussis, assembly GCA_945864585.1. GTDB lineage: Bacteria > Pseudomonadota > Gammaproteobacteria > Burkholderiales > SG8-41 > UBA5216. The sequence continues at coordinate 4,188 of CAMBCF010000021.1, forward strand.
CCCGTGAGCAGACACGCCAGTGGAACCGCCACCAGCACAAACCCCACCCAGTCAAAGCGCTGGCGCGGGCCGGTTTCTTCGCGCTCCGGCAGGAACACGCTGCCCATCATGATCGAGGCGATGCAAATGGGCATGGCGACATAGAAAATGTAGCGCCAGTTGAAATGCTCGATGATTACGCCGCCGAGCGAGGGACCCAGTGCCGGCCCCAGCAGCACGCTCATGCCGAAAAACCCCATCGCCATGCCGCGTTGATCCGCCGGGAAGACGCGAAAAATGGTGTACATCGCGAACGGTTGCAGCATACCGGCAATCGAGCCCTGCACGATGCGGCTCAGGATCAGCACCGAGTCGTTAGGCGCCAGGCCCGCCACCGCCAGTGCGCCGACAAACACGCTGAGTGCAACGATAAACGTTTTGCGCTGGCCGAAACTGTGTATCAGCCAGGCGTTGACCAGCATGCCGATGGTCATGGCGGCAAGCGCGCCGGTGGATAGCCACTGGACGCGATCCTGTCCAATGCCGAAAGCACCCATGATGTCGGGTAGTGCGACATTGACTATGGTGGTGGTGATCATGGCCGAGATCGTGCCCATCATCACCGTGATGGTCGCCAGCCAGCGGTAGCGCGCCCCGTAGCGCGCGAACAGATCGTCAGTCGTTTCCGGTCGCAATATAGACCTCAACCATCATGCCGGGGCGCAAGCGCGCGTCTTTGTCAAGCAGCTTCACGCGCAGCGGCAAGCGTTGCGTAATTTTGGTGAAGTTACCGCTCGGGTTCGGATCCGGCAGCAGCGCGAAGCGGTTGGTGGCCGCTTGCCCGATGCGAAACACCTCGCCTTTGAATATCTTGCCGGGATAGGCATCGACGTGAATATCGGCTTTCATACCGGGTTTTAGGCGGCCGACATCGGTTTCCTTGATATTGGCTTCGACCCAGATTTCATGCGGATCATGAAACATCATGATGCGCTGGCCGGCGGCCACATGCTCACCCTTGCGCACAAATGTCATCACCACCTTGCCGTTCGCCGGTGCGTTGATGGTGCGGTCGGCGATGTCGATTTCGCGGCGTTTGATTTCGGCGCGCATCTCTTCGGCCTGCCGCGCGAGCACCAGCAATTGCTGGCCGATCACATTGACCTGGCGCCGGCTGCCGCCTGCCGAGGACAGTGTGCCACGCACCGCGGCTACTTCGGACACCGCCTTGCGCTGGCGTTCCTGCGCTTGCGCAAACGCCGTGCGTGCGTACTCCAGCTCCTGACCTGAAACGAATTTTTCCAGTTTCTGCATGCGTTTGTAGTCGTCCGCAGCCTGCTTCAATTGGGCGTCCACTGAAGCGACCTCGGCCTCGGCGGCGGCGAGACGGCTGGTTTCGCTCTGAAAACGTCCCAGCGTTTCCTGATCCACCTGACCGGTCTGCGCGCGCATCACTGCCATCTGCCCTTCGATGGCCTGCAGCTTGGAGACCAGCACCTCACGCTGCAATGCCGAATCGCGCTCATCGACACGCACCAGCAACTGGCCTTTTTTGAGCTCGTCGCCTTCAATCACCGGCAGATCAGTGATCCATCCCGATACGCGGCTCGATATCGTGACGACTTCACCGTCGATGCGCGCATCGTCGATGTACACATGCGTTGCGCGTTGATAGATCCAGTGGCCGCCCCAGGCCAGCAACGCCAGCGCTGCGGCGATCAGCACCCAGGTCTTGAGCCTGGAATGCTGCGGCTTCGCGGTGTCGCTGCTGATACTGATTTCGGGTCGAACCGTGGCCATGGAAGCGTTATTCGCCGGTTAAGAAATTTGATCTTGCATTCCGCAGTGCGGGCGCAAGAAGATGTGCCATTATCCTGCCACAGGTTTCATTAGCGCAAGCCGGTTTGTGGAGAAGTTTTCGCCATGTGGATTGTCGCTGTTGCGTGATCTGCCGGATGCTGCTTGAGCAATGCCGCAGTCGGCACTGTAAACCAGTTGACCTGCCGGACATCATCGAGAATGTGCTGAAGTGCAAACACGGGAAAGACGGCCATGGCGAAAAACGCTACGACGCGTTTGTTTCGCTTAACTCCACCGATCCGGCGCTGATTGAAGCGCGCGAAATAATCGACATTCCCGTGCTTTGATCGTCGATGGCTTGGCGATGCTGATAAAAATGGCGGAGACCGCGGTAAAGCTGCAAAAAATTATGGGCACAGTGGTCAGCCGGAAAATGCTCTACCAGATGCCGGGGCCGGAGGTGCGTGAGAAGGCCAGGTTGGATTACGGGATTGATATTTGATAGAGTCGTGCGTACCGCAGATTTGTCTTCGGGAAGAAATAACGCACGTTAAATTACTACTGCCCGTCATACCAGAGAAAGCTGGTATCCAGGTGGTAACGCGATCCGAAGGATCATGACAGACTTAACCAACGGCTCTTTCAAATGGAAGCATCTTGACACTACTCTGCAAAATGCTGTGCCTCCCCGCTCTGACGCTTGCCGCGAGCGTCGCTGCCGCGCAGCCGTTTCCCAGCAAACCGGTACGTCTGATCGTCGGTTCACCACCCGGCGGCGGTAACGACATTGTTGCTCGTATTCTTGCGGCCAAACTAACCGAGAATCTTGGGCAGCAGGTGATCGTCGATAATCGTGGTGGCGCCAACGGTATTATCGGCATGGAGCTCGCTGCGCGGGCGGCGCCCGATGGGCATACCTTATACATGGGCACGACGGGTCATCTCAGTGTCAATGCAGTGTTTTATCCCAAGTTGCCGTTCAACGTCGACCGCGATTTTGTGCCGCTTACCCAAGTGGTGTCGCTGTCGTTTCTGCTTTACCTGCATCCGTCCGTGCCGGCCAAAACACTGGGCGAGTTGGTCGCGCACGCCAAGGAGCATCCCGGTAAACTGACATGGTCTTCCTCGGGCGATGGCGGTTTGCCGCAATTCGCGGGTGAGATGCTGAAACTTGCCGCACGCATCGATACGCGGCGTATACCTTATAAAGGCAGCTCGCCGGCATTTAATGATCTGCTGGCGGGCCAGGTTCAATATTGCATTGAGGCGGTGCCCATAGGGCTGCAGCATGTGCGTAGCGGCCGCTTGCTGGCGCTGGCGACCACTGGCGGCCAGCGCCTGCCCTTTTTGCCGGAGGTGCCTGCGCTCAGGGAAACCTACCCGGGACTTGAAGTGCAAAATTGGTACGGCATGATGCTGCCGGCGGGCACGCCCGTGGAGCGGGTTAACCGCTGGCACGGCGAGATTCTCAAGGTGATGAACGTGCCTGAAATCCGCGCCAGGCTGATTGCTCAAGGCACTGATCCGGTGGGCAGCACGCCGGCGCAGTTTGCGGCTTTTCGCAAGGCTGAAGAGAGTAAATGGGCGCGCGTGATTAAAGAAGCGAACATTCGCCCGTCGTCGTCTTAGCGGCAGCAATGGCATCGCTGCGGCCACGGTATTCGATTCGCGTATCATCTCTGCTTGTTCTCTGTGGCTAATAACTTGTTCCAGGATTAAGGAATCTCATGGCTCAATTTCTGAAAAAGCGCATTTCGCAAGATGTCACCGACGCTCTCGATTTGAAAGTTCGGCAGACGGTTGAATCGATACTGGCCGATGTCAAAACGCGTGGCGATGACGCGGTGCGTGAATTGTCACAACAGTTCGATAAATGGTCTCCGGCGAGTTTCAAGCTGTCGCCAAGTGAACTTGCCACCATCATGAAGCAGGTGCCGGAGAGTACACTGGACGACATCCGGTTTGCGCAGGCGCAAATACGCATGTTTGCCGAACACCAGCGCGCCGCGCTGAAAGATATCGAAGTCGAAACGCTGCCCGGTGTGAAGCTGGGACACAAAAACATACCCGTCGATAGCGTCGGCTGTTATGTGCCCGGCGGGCGCTATCCGATGGTTGCCTCCGCCCACATGAGCATCGTTACCGCGCGTGCCGCCGGCGTGCGCCGCGTGATCGCCTGCACGCCGCCCAATCAGGGCGCGCCGAACGCCGAGACCATCGCCGCAATGGTGCTGGCGGGCGCGGATGATATTTATGTGATGGGTGGCGTGCAGGCGATAGCCGCGATGGGCATCGGCACGCAGTCGATTGCGCCGGTGGATATGCTGGTGGGGCCGGGCAACGCGTATGTGGCCGAAGCCAAGCGCCAGATGTTCGGGCGCGTGGGCATCGATCTGCTGGCGGGGCCCACCGAAATTCTGGTGATTGCCGATGACACCGCGGATGTGGAAATGATCGCCACCGATTTGCTCGGGCAGGCCGAGCACGGTCCGACCAGTCCGGCGATATTGATTACCACCTCACGCTTACTGGCCGAAGCCCTGCCGGCTGAAATCGAACGCCAGTTGCAAGTGTTGCCCACCGCGGATGTGGCGAGCGTGGCGTGGCGCGACTATGGCGAGATCATCCTCGTCGACTCCATCGATGAAGCGGTGCTGGAAGCCGACCGTCAGGCTGCCGAGCACGTCGAAGTACTCACGCGCGAGCCGCGCTATTTCCTCGAAAAAATGAAGAACTACGGCGCGCTGTTTCTCGGCCCGCAAACCAATGTGTCGTACGGCGACAAGGTAATCGGCACCAATCACACACTGCCGACGATGGGCGCGGCGCGTTATACCGGCGGCTTGTGGGTGGGCAAGTTCCTCAAGACCTGCACCTATCAGGAAGTCAGCGAAGAGGCGAGCGTGGTCATCGGTGAGTATTGTTCGCGCTTGTGCGCGATCGAGCGCTTTTGGGGACACAAGGAGCAGGCGGATTTGCGGCTGCGGCGCTATGGCAGGCGCAAGGTGGGATTGGGCGTGAAGTAGGATGCCGGTGAGCGCAGCGAACCGCATCGGTCATGGAGATTGCAAAGCGAACGTTGAGGTTCGCTGCGCTCACCGCCAACCTACGCGGGCTAATTTATAGAGATGACGCAGGTGATAACCCTGGCCTGTCGTTCTCGCCCCCGATTAATGCATTCGAGGACAGGCTCTGCGCGGGAACGACAGTGTTGAGTGAATTTGTTTCAGTGAGACACCATCATGGCGGAAGAATTTAAAGCACCTGTTTCCGGCAACATCAACCACAAATTCCGCCTCGATGGCCGCACAGCGCTGGTTGTCGGCGCGGGACGCGGCATCGGCCGCGCGGTTGCCTTTGCGCTCGCCTACGCCGGTGCTGACGTGTGGCTGATGGCGCGCACGCAGAGCGAACTGGAATCCGCCGTGGCGGAAATCCGCTCCGGCGGCGGATGCGCTCATGCGCTGGTGTGCGACGTGACCGACGCCGCGTCGGTTAACCGCGCGGTGGCCGCACTACCCACGCTCGATGTGCTGGTCAACAACGCCGGCACTAACATTCCAGAGCTGTTCGTGAATGTCAGCGAGGCGCATCTCGACACCATGCTCAATCTGAACATCCGCGCGATGTTCATCACGGCGCAGGCGGCGGTAAAAAAAATGCTCGAATCAGCGGAGCGCAAAGCGCGCGGCGGCGTGGTGATCAACATCACGTCGCAGATGGGTCACGTGGGGGCGCCGATGCGTACGGTTTACTGCCTGACCAAGCACGCGCTCGAAGGTTTTACCAAGGCGCTGGCGGTGGAACTCGCGCCCAGCAACATACGGGTGAATTCGATCGCGCCGACTTTTCTGGAGACGCCGCTGACGGCGCCAATGTTCGCGAAGCCGGAATTCGCGAAGTGGGTGATGGAGCGTATTCCGCTGGGGCGGCTGGGTCAGCTCGATGAAGTGGCGGCGGCGGTGGTGTTCGTTGCGAGCGATGCCGCTACTCTGATGACGGGCGCCAGCCTCGTCATCGACGGCGGCTGGACTGCGCAGTAGTGTGCTACCTGCGGTAGTAGTTGGGCCGCGGCGCGCCGGTAGGCGCAGCGCGTTCGTCTTTATGGCGGAAGCTGATGCGGCCCTTGCTCATATCGTAGGGCGACATTTCCAGCGTGACTTTATCGCCGGCGAGTATGCGAATGCGGTGTTTGCGTATTTTGCCGGACGCGTAGGCGGTGACCTCATGGCCATTGACCAGCGTTACGCGAAAAATGGTGTTGGGCAACACTTCGTTGACCACACCCTCGAATTCAACCATTTCTTCTTTAGCCACGTGCGGACTCCTGGTAACAAATTGCAGTGCCTGAACCCTTCAATAGTTTTTCAAGGTGTCTCACCCGCGCTGCGCCGGGCGAGGTGAGGTCGTGCGGATCAAGCTGTAAGCGTTGTGAGATCACGCGTTTAGACGGCCTTCAGGTTGACGGCGGAATAACGCCCATCGGTGCCGCGTTCCGCATCGAACGAGACCTGCTGATTTTCGCTGAGTGACTGCATGCCCGCGCGTTCGACTGCAGAGATGTGAACGAAGACATCCTTGGAACCATCCTGCGGCGCGATGAAACCAAAACCTTTGGTGGGATTAAAAAACTTTACGGTGCCGGTAGCCATAAGATCTCCAGTAGGCGCAGCCGCATCCGGTATTGGACGCGGCTTCAATCGAGCTATCGGGGAAGACCCGCCGCGATATCGAGAACCGGAGCAGCGGGACTAACGACAACCAATTTGAGCGCGGCAGTATGGGCGTAACGGATTGTTTTAGCAAGTAAAAATACGTATCGATAGCTGCGCGCTGGCCGCCTACCCCATGATTTTATGGCGGAAACCGCTTAAATGAGGGCTGCCGGCTACAGAAAATCGCGCAAGGTTTTTTCGGCGGCGACTTGCGCCAGTGCGCGTGCGCGCCACATGGGCCACGCGCGGTTGTAGTTTTGCGCGGGCACCGATGCCGCGATTTCGGAGTCGTGCAACGTCAACAGCTTGCCGCCCGCCCCCGCGAGCCATTGCGCCTGTATTTGCATTTTCGCGCTCATTTCCAGATAGATGCTGCGTCCCACCGAACGCGCGATCGACTCGCCCACCACCACCGCGCCGTGTCCGCGCAGCAGCGCCGCCGGTTTATCCGCCACGAATTTCGCCAGATGCGCGCCAAGGAATGGCGTCTTTACCAGCATGTCAGTGCCTTGTTGCGCATCCGCGATATCCCAGTTCGGCACGCCGTGGCCAATGAACGCAGCCATATGAAATATAGGCTTCAAGGTAGCGGTGGTAATCGAAAACGGCACCACCGACTGCGAGTGCGTGTGCACCACCGACATCACTTCGGGCCGCAGCTTGAAAATCTCACCGTGAATGAAACGCTCGCGCACCGACTCGCGTCCGTTGGCATCCTGCGGCTTGCTGTCGAGGTCGTATTCGATGATGTGTTCCTCGCGCACCAGTTCAGGCGCGATATGTCCTGCCAGAAAATAGCGATTCGGATTTTTCTCCGAACGCACACTCACATGGCCGTAACCGTCGATTACTTCATGCGAGGCCAGTACACGATATGCTGCCACCAGGTCATCGATTTGCTTCATAAAAATCCCTTTAAAAACAATTACTTAATAACATTAGCCACAGATTACCACAGATGAACACGGATTAAGACCAAGCCCAACCTGACGATGGCTTTCACCCATCGCCGGTTGACTAGTCGGCCTTAATTTTTGCCGCACTAACCACACGCGCCCAGCGCGTGAGTTCGCTTTTCAACAGCGTGCCCAGTCGTTCCGGTGCGCCGCCGGCGGCATTCATGCCTTGCTTGGCGAGCAGCTCACGCACATCCGGCTGTTGCAGCAGCGCATGCAACTCCGAATTGATTTTTGCAATGGCAGCGGGCGGTGCTGCGGCCGGTGCGAACACGCCGTACCAGGTCTCTACTTCGAGATTGGCGAGACCTTGCTGCTTGAGCGTGGGCACATGGGGAAACGCGGGCGAACGTTCCGCGCCCGTCACCGCCAGCATGCGCAGCCGGCCGCTTTGCACGAACGGCGCCACCGTCTGCAGCGCCACGATCATGGCCTGCACATGGCCGCCCATCAGGTCGGTCAATGCGCCGATCGAACCCTTGTACGGCACATGCACGAGGTCAGTACGTGTTTCGAGCTTGATCAGTTCCATCGTCAGATGCTGCGGCCCGCCGTTACCTGGGGAACTGTAGAAGAGCTTGCCCGGATGACTGCGCGCGAGACTGATGAATTCATTCAGCGATTTAACCGGCAATTGCGGATGCACGGCCAGCGACAGGGAACTCGTTGCCACCAGCGACACCGGCGCAAAGCTCTTCACCGGGTCAAACGGAAGTCTGGCGGTGAGCGCGGGCGTGGTGCTGAACGAGGTGGCAGTGAACAGCACCGTATGTCCGTCGGGCGCGGCCTTCGCTACGTACTCGGCGCCGATATTGCCGGTGGCGCCCGCGCGATTGTCTGTGAGTACGCCGGTTTTCCAGCGTTCGGCCAGCCGCGGGCCGAGTATGCGCGCGAGTATGTCGGCGCCGGTGCCCGGCGTGTAGGGCACCACGATTTGCACGGTGCGGGAGGGGAACGTGACAGGAGCCACCGTTTCCTGGGCGATGGCGTTTGCGCCACACAAGCCCAGTGCGAGCAGGCACGATTTTGCCGTCCCGCGAGGCGCGAAAAGGGTTGTATTTTTCATGGCCGCTATTATGCAGCAAAGCCTGTTATGCGCGCGTGCGCGCAAGCTGAAAATTGACAAGCCCGCCGTGTGCGGTTTTAATCGGCGCCATGAACGAATTACCCTGGGTCATCAACCAACCTGACGCGATGCACTTCGCGGTCAACCGCGCGGCACTGATCGATCCGCAAGTACTCGAACTCGAACGCCGCCGCATTTTCGATACCTGCTGGATTTATGTAGGCCACGAATCGGAGGTGCACGCGCCGGGCGATTTCAGGACGCGCACAGTGTGTGGCCGGCCGCTGATTTTCTGCCGCGACAGCCGCAACGCCGTGCGGGTGTATCTCAATACCTGCCGCCATCGCGGTTCGCTGGTGTGCCGCGAGGCCGAGGGCAACGCCAAACATTTCACCTGTTTCTATCACGGCTGGACCTACGACCGCGACGGCGCGCTGTATGGTCTGCCCGGTCAAAGCGCGTATCCGCCGAATTTTGACCGGGCGCAGTTTGCGCTGAAGGAACCACCGCGCGTCGCAAGCTATCGTGGTTTTGTGTTTCTCAATTTTGATGCGGGCGCAATGCCACTCGACGATTACCTCGCGGGCGTGAAAGAATACATCGACCTCATCATCGATCAATCACCATCGGGCGAAATGGAAGTGATCCCCGGCGTGCAGGAATACGACATCCGCGCCAACTGGAAACTGCTGGCCGAAAACAGCTTCGACGATTACCACCTGCCGGCGACGCACTCGACGTGGCTCGATTACCTGAAAAATTCTGGCGTCGAAATGAAGCGCCCGGAGGCGGGGCATATGCTGCCCGCGCACGGTGTAGGCAAGGTGCTCGGCAATGGGCACGCGGTGATCGACAACATCAATTTTCGCGGACGTCCGGTGGCGCGCTGGATCCCGCTCTACGGTGTAGCGGCGAAACCGGAGATCGAACGCATCCGCGCTGAACTCGTCACGCGCCTGGGCGAGGCGCGCGCCGCGCGCGTGGCCGACACCAACCGCAATCTGCTGGTGTTTCCCAACCTGGTGCTGAACGACGGTTCGTCGGTGACCATTCGCACCTTTCATCCGCTGGCGGCTGATCATATGCAGGTGCGCGCCTGGGCACTGGGGCCAAAGGAAGAAACGCCCACGGCGCGCGCGGTGCGGCTCGACAGCTTTTTGACTTTTTACGGTCCCGGCGGATTTGCCACGCCCGACGACATCGAGGCGCTCGAGTCGGTGCAGGCGGGCATGGCCAGTTATCGCGAAATCCCGTGGTCGGTAATGACGCGCGGCATGGCAAAAGAGGGCGAGCAGTTGAATACCGACGAATTGCACCTGCGCGAGTTCTGGATACAGTGGGACAAGCTGATGCGGGCGCCGGGGTAACGGCAAGTCAAGAACCTTTTCGCCACGGATTTCACAGATGAACACAGATTACCCCCTCGGTTGTCGTTTCCGCCCAGACGGGAATGACCAGAACAGTGGTGTTTAGTCTGTGTTCATCTGTGAAATCTGTGGCAAAAAAGCCTTTGACGTTGTTCATATACGCGCATCCGAACCAACAATGACCACCATTACCCGCCAGCAAGTCGAAGATTTTCTCTATGCCGAAGCCGCACTGCTCGACGCATGGAAGCTCGACGAGTGGCTCATGCTGCTCACCGAAGACGCGGTGTATCGCGTGCCGTCCAATGACAAGCCAGCGAGCGATCCGAAAGACACGCTGTTCACCATTGCCGACGACATTCACCGCATCCGTGCGCGCGTGACCCGGCTCAAGAACACAAGCGCGCACGCCGAATTTCCACGCTCGCGCACGCGGCGCCTGATCACCAACGTGCGCATTCTTGAACAGGACGCGCAAACGGTCAGAGTCGAAGCGAATTTCATAGTGCATCGCTTTCGCCGCAACGAGAGCGTGTACCAGTTCGTGGGGCAATATCGCTATGAATTGCGCATCGATGGCGCAAGCTTCAAGATCGCCTCGCGTGCGGCAATCATCGATGCCATCGAACTGGGCTCACTAGCTGCAGTGAGCTTTATCCTGTAGGGCAAGTTACGCGAAGCCGTAACCCGCCATAGCAGTGGTGAGCTTTATTTTGTGGGGCAAGTTAGGCGAAGCCGTAACCCGCCATTACGCATTACCTGATCTCCACCTTGCGCTTCCACGCCTCCCACGCACGCGCGAGGCCATAGCCTTCGCGCGCTTCGATCAGGCGCGCTTCCTCGTTTTCCAGATAGCTGATCGGCCCACCCAGCGCAATTGCCTGCTGTTGCAGCGTGGCGTTTTTGACCAGAAACACGCTGCGTCCCACCAGCCGCTGCAACGACGGCGCCACCACGGTTGCGCCGTGCGAGCGCATCAGCGCCGCCGGTTTGTCGCCGAGCGTTTTCGCCAACGCCTGACCATGCGCCTGATTGCGGATCAGCATGTCGGTCATGCCGAAACCGTCGCGGATATCGAACACCGGGATGCCCTGCGCCACGAATGCCGCACGGTGATACATCGGGCGCAGCGGTATCTTGCTCGCGGCGAAAGGGATCAGCGGCGGCGCGTGGGTGTGAATCACTGCGTTGACATCGGGTCGCGCCTTGAGGATTTCGCCGTGGATGAATCGTTCGGTGTACATATCGCGGCCGCGGCGATCCACCGGCACGCTGTCGAGATCGTATTCCATGATGTCGGCGATGGTCACCAGTTCGGCGGCAAGATTGCGCGACATCAGATAGCGGTTGGGGTCTTTGGGATGCCGCACGCTGATGTGTCCCCAGCCGTCGAGGATGCCTTCCATCGCTAATATACGATTGGCGGCGACCAGGTCTTCAATCAGTTTTGGGTCGACGGCGCCGGCGGAGGCGGGCGCCGGCGCAGGCGCCGTCTGCGCGAAGGCTGGCGCGAGTGCTCCCAAAAATAATGCCAGTCCGCCAATCAAGAAATAGTTCCGGATTTTCAACTTCATTGGATTGCCCTCATTCTGTAAAGTAGGGCGGGAGATATCCCGCCTTTTTGCGAAGCACATGAATGGCGGGTTACGGTGCAAAGGGCGCACCCCGCCGCTGGTGTGCCGATGCCAACACGGGTGGCGGGTTACGGTGCAAAAAGCGCACCTAACCCGCCCTACACTACTTCTTTTTAGCAGCAGGTTTTGCCACCACCTTCTTCACTGCCGGATCCAGCCGCAGCATTTTCACCGCGTTGCCGAAGTAAACCTTGTTGCGCGTGGCGGCGGACAGTTTCAGTGAATCAATCGCGCGGATGCCGTTGCGTATGAACAGCGGGCCGCCTTCGGGATCGAATGGGCAATCGGTGCCGAACAGCACATGGTCGGCGCCAAAGAAATCCAACCCGCAGCGGATTGCCGGCGCGGAGCCGTTGATCGCGGTGTCGCCGTAGAACATCTTGAACAATTCGAGCGGCGGTTTGGAGAGGCCGCGCAGCAACGCGTAGTAGTCGGCGTCGGTGGTGCGCGCGCCCATCTGCGCCATGCCGAGGCGTATGCGTTCGTCGAAGTACGGCGCCATTGCACCGAGGTGATGGGTGATGATTTTCATGTTAGGCAGTTTATCGAGCATGCCCGAAAACACGATGCGCGCCATGCAGGCGCTGGTTTCATAGGGCCAGCCGAACAGCCACCAGATTTCGTATTTGGATTTTTCTTCGCTCGGATAATCGGCAAACTTCGAGGTGCGCGCCGGATGCAGCCAGATCGGCAGGTCATATTTTTTGACGCAGCGCTCGAAGATCGGAAAAAACTCGGGTTCATCCAGCGGTCGCCCGTTAACGTTGGTGAATACCTGTATGCCCTTGGCGCCGAGTTTGCGTATGGCGTAATCCATTTCGTCGAGCGAGGCGGCGACGTTGTTCATCGGCAGCGAGGCGACGAAAGCCGGAAACAGCTCGGGGCGCTCGCGCACGATTTCCGCCATGCCATCGTTTGCAAGGCGCGCCAGTGCCGGCGAATCCTCCGGCCCCGCGAGAAACTCAATCGCCGGCAGCGACAGTGTGAGTATCTGCTTGTAATTATTGAACTTGCCCATCATGCGTATGCGTGCATCGAGATCCCACAGCACCGGGATGTGCAGCCAGCGGCGGATGGTTGCCGCGAGTGCCGGGTTGGTCTCGGCAATGGCCTTCATGCGCTCGAAAAATGTCTGCGGGAATATGTGTGGAAAAATATCCAGCTTGCAGCAGTCGTTCATACGTAACCTTTTGTTTTTAAATGGTTATTTAAGACTCAGTCCTGTGATTCACGCCACAAACCCAGCGCTTCCTGCGCCGCGCGGTCGGAGAAACTGAACAACACGCAATCCGACTGCGCGGTGAAACGATGCGCCTGCCACGGCGGAATCACAAAGCAATCGTGTGGCGCGAATTCGTGGCGCTCATCGCCAAAATAAACCGCGCCGCCGCCTTCGACCACACAATACACCGCACCATCGGTGCAGCGATAGCCGCGCCCGTCAAAGCCCTTGGGCAGCCACTGCGTGAACGCCGCCATCGTCGGAAATACATGCCCGCCTGTCGCAGGATTGGTGTAGCGCATTTTCACGCCATGCACGGCATGCGGGGGCTCATGCTTCGCCAGATGTTCGAGCGCCTCGCGCGTGCGCGTATACGGAAAACGCAGCAGTGGCGTGCGCGTGCTGCTGGCAACGTAATCCACCGGCAACAGATTCGCGCCGTAGTGCGCGGCCGCAGCGCCGGTCGCACGCGCCAGAGGCTGGCTTTCCTGTGGATGATTTTCACGAAACATCGCGCCGAAAAACTGTGCAAACGGCGTGTCGAGGCCGTCCAGCCACACCACCGGCCCGGTGCCAAGATTGCCGTGGTCATGCCACGCCCAGTTTGGCGTGACCACAAAGTCACCCGGTGACATCGGCGTGCGCTCGCCATCCACCGCGGTGTACGCGCCTTCGCCTTCAATGATGAAACGCAATGCGTTGGGCGTGTGCCGGTGCGACGGCGCGATTTCTCCAGGCAAAATAATTTGCAGACCCGCAAACAGCGACTGCGTGATTTGAAACGATCCGCGAAGCGCCGGATTCTCCAGCACCAGCACGCGGCGCTCAGCGGCTTGCGTGGTGATCAAGGCCGCGGCGCGCGCCAGCAATGGCCGCGTGTCGGCATGACGCCACAGCGCGGGCACGCATGGCGAGCCGGGCTGCATGCGCAGCGTGCGCTGCCACAGCGGTGCGAGATTATGCGTGCTAATATCGCTCGAGAACTCCGCGAGAGCGGGATTGAGTTGGGCTACGGATGACACCGCTGGCTATTCGAAATGTTGCATGACGCAATGGTAGTTGAATTCACGGCGCACGGCAAAATGCGAAACGTGGCAAAGCGCATGCGCTCATCTCATCTTGAACCAAACACGATTTCACAGAGGAGTGCGCCATGACCGCGAAATACCTGCGGCACCCGCTTTTGGCTTTGACCGCAGTCGTGCTGATCCTGCCGCGCACCCTATCCGCCGCCGCTGCCGACTGGAAACCCGGCAAGCCGGTTGAATTTGTGGTGCCGGCGCCGGCGGGCGGATCGCTGGACCGGCCTGCGCGTTTGCTGCAGAAAATCTGGCAGGAAGCCAAGCTCGTCGACGTGCCGGTGAACATCATCAACAAGTCGGGCGGCGGACAAGCAGTGGGTTACACCTACGTGCAGCAGGCGGCGAACGATCCACACCGGCTGTTGCTGGTATCCGGTCCGCTGCTCTCCAATCACATCACCGGCAAGAACAAGCTCAACTACACGGATTTCACGATATTGGGCCAGCTCTATACCGAGTACAACGTGCTTTCGGTGCGCAGTGATGCGAGCTTCAAAACGGCGAACGACCTTGTCGCGCGGCTCAAGGTCGCGCCCGACAGCCTGGCGGTGGCGATCGGCACCACGCCGGGCAACAACAGCCACATCTCCATCGCGCTGCCGTTCAAGCGCGCGGGCATCGACATCAAGCGCCTGCGCGTGGTGGTGTTTCCGTCGGCGGGCGAGTCGATCTCGAACCTGTTGGGCGGGCACCTCGACTACGTGGCCGGAGGGCTTTCCGTCGCCGCGCAGCACTGGAAGTCGGGCAAGCTGCGCATACTTGCGGTCACCGCGCCGAAGCGGTTGGAAGGCGAGTACTCGCAGATTCCAACGTGGAAAGAACAAGGCATCGATGCGGTGGTATCCAACTCGCGTTTCGTGATGGCGCCACCCGGACTGACACCGGCGCAAACCGCCTACTGGGATGGCATTTTGCGCAAGACAGTCGCCTCGCCCGAGTGGCGCAAGATGGTCACGCAGGAACAGTGGGTGGACGAATACATAAGCACCGCGGAAGCGCGCAAGCATCTTGGCCAGGAGTACGCCGAGATGCGGGAAGTACTGATCGATCTGGGCATGGCCAAGAGTCCTTAATTTCTCCTGTTGGATACCTTGTCTTACTCCGCACGAATTCCCGCTTCGCGCACCACCCGCGTCCACTTCGCGATCTCGGATCGCAAGTACGCATCGAACTCGGCCGGGGTGCTTCCCGCCGGATCCATGCCTTGCCGCACCAGCAACTCGTGCACGTCGCGCATGCGCAGGGCATTCATCGCCACCGTATTGAGTTGCAGGATAATCGCCTTCGGTGTTGCCACCGGCGCCAGTATCCCGAACCAGCTTGACGCCTCGTAGCCGGGGACGCCGGATTCGCTGACAGTGGGAATATCCGGCGCCGCGTTGGAGCGCTTGATGGAGGTCACCGCTATTGCCCTGATCCGCCCCGCCCTGATCTGGTCGATCGAGCCGGGCAGGGAGGCGAACATGAGCTGCACCTCGCCTGCAATCAGCGCCGGCAGCGCCTGCGCGACGCCCTTATACGGAACCAGTGCGATATCGAAATTTGCCGTGCGCTTGAGCAGTTCGGCAGCGAGATGGTTGATGCCGTTGACGCCCGCCGAACCATAGTTGAGCTGACCGGGGCGCGCCCTGGCCAGTGCGATGAGTTCTTTCAGAGTCTTGACCGGGACGGCAGGATTTGCTGTGATTGTAACGGGCGCGGTGGAGACCAGCACAATCGCGTTAAACCCCGCTGCCGGCGCGTACGGCAGCTTCGGATACAGCGCGGCGTTAACCGCGTGACTGCTGCCGATCGACACCAGGGTATAACCATCCGGCGTTGCCTTGGCGGTAATCTCGGATGCAATGGCGCTGCCGGCGCCGGGCCGGTTATCCACAATGATCTGCTGGCCGAGGCTTTCACTCATGCGCGGCGCGAGCGTACGCGCAGCAACGTCCGCGCCACCGCCTACCGGAAAACCCACCAGCATGCGTATCGGCTTGGTCGGGTAGGTGGTCTGGGCGCGCGCCGGCGCGGGGATCGCCGCAAATAGCAGTAGCGCGGATAACGCAACCATGACGGGCATGCGGGACGCTCGACTACAGGTCATAGTCGGTCGCGACTGCCTGCGGCGGCTGGCCGTCCCATACGCGCCGCATGTTCTTATAGGCAAAATCGGCACGGCGAAACCAGGTGTCCCAGGTGGTGCCCGCGCTGTGCGGCGACAGCACGACGTTATCCAGCGTGAGCAGTGGATTGCCGGGATCGACCGGCTCCTGCTCGAATACGTCGATGCCGGCACCAGCGATGCGCTTTTGCTGCAACGCTTCGACCAGCGCGGCCTCATCCACCACCGGCCCGCGGCAGGTGTTGATGATCAGCGCCGTGGGCTTCATCAGCGCCAGGCGCTGGGCGTTGACAATATGATGCGTATCAGCGGTAAGCGGTGCGTGGCAGGAGACGATGTCCGAGGTGCGAAACAGTTCCTCCAGCGATACCCGCCGCACATTCAGTGCGCGCTCGCGCTCGGGCGATAGTGGATACTTGTCGTAGTACTGCACGCTCGCGTCGAAGGCTTGCACCCGCCGCGCCACTTTCTGGCCGATATTGCCGAATCCGAGTACGCCCACCACCTTGTCTGCCATCTCGAAGCTGTTCATGCCGTCGATGGCGGCGGCCCAGCGGCCGTCCTTCACCGCCCGGTCGGCGGCGATGACACGCCGGTAGAGCGACAGCATCGCCAGCACGGCGTGATCGGCCACCGCCCGCGAATTCGCGCCGCCGTTGTTGGCGCACGGTATGTTCAGCTCGCGCAGCAGCTTCAAGTTAATACTGTCATAGCCGGCAGAGAGCAGCTGAACCAGGCGCGCCTGGGTGGCTGCGCGCAGTACCTGGTCGCTCAATCTGGCGCGGAACACCATGATGAAATCGGCGTCTTTGACGGCTTCCAGTTGCGGCGCTTCCGCAGTCTTGCCGTCGACCACCAGCGTGGTGAAGCCCGCAGGGTTAAATGAGATGATGGCCTCTACGATGCGCTGATGCAGCCCGTGAAGAAACACGACTTTGGCCTCTGCCATGATTGGCTCTCGTATTCAATGTATGCAACGTCACCAGTGTAACGTTTCCGCGGCAAATTTGTGTTTTGGACATGCCAGCGGTTGACCCGCCTTCTGCATCAAGCGCATGATCTGCCGCTACCCAAATAACTTCAAGGAGAACCCGATGCCCCGCCTCACCCCGATTACCGCTAAAGCCCAATTACCCGCCGAGCACCATGCCGTCGCCGACGCCGTGGTGCAGGTGTTCGGACACATACGCGGGCCGTTCAGCATGTTGCTGCACAGCCCGGCGCTGGCGCAGCGGCTGCTGCCCATGGTCAGTTTTTTTCGCAATGACTGTGTGGTAGAGCCGCGCCTGCGCTTTCTGGCGATCCTCACCGCTGCCAGCGAACGCGCGGCCGCCTATGTGTGGGCCGCCCAGGCTGCTGCGGCACGCACCAGCGGCATACGCGAGGAAGTGATAGCGGTGATCCGCGCCAAGGGCGACACCGCCGCCCTCGCAGCAGATGAACGCGAAGTGGTGAACTACGTGCGCCAACTGATGCGCACCAACCGCGCCGAGCAGTCGGCATTCGATGCGCTGCGGGCGCGTCACAACGAGCAGTGGATATTAGAGTTGACGGCCGCTGCGAATTTTTTCGGGTTTGTGTCGGGCATCGCCAACGCATTCGAGGTTGCGCCGCCGCCTGACGGCGACAAGCTGCCGGCTTAGGCGATGTAATCGGCAGCGCTCAATTCATCTCGTAGTATTACCCGCGCGTAACTAACTGGCCACTCAATACCGTTCGCGTAGGCTAAGTAGTCCGTTCGGGCTGCGCTTGTCGAAGCCCTGTCTCAAAGCACGACCCTTCGACAAGCTCAGGGCGAACGGGGGTTAAGTAAACAGTGTTGGGCTTATCACTCGCGCCGACAACTTTTGCACGTGGCCGGGCTTGCTGCTACATTCAAGCCCATATTTTGCAGACTTGGCGAGGAGAACACGATGCAGCGCGACCACCGCATCCTGCGGGCGGGCATGATGATTACGGCGATTGCCGCCACAGTTTTTCCGATGACGGTAGCGGCGCAGGCCCCTGCGACAGGCGCAGGGCCGGCTTTTCCCGCGCGCACTGTGCGTTACATTTTGCCTCTCCCCGCAGGCAGCGAAACCGATGTGTTTGCGCGCACGCTGGCGCGACAACTCGGCGACACCTGGAATCAGCAGGTGGTGGTTGAAAACCGTCCCGGCGGCGGTACCACCATAGGCGCTGACGTGGTGGCCAAGGCCACGCCCGACGGCCACACCCTGCTGCACGCGATTACCGCGCACGCCATCAATGTAACGCTCTACGCCAAACTGCCCTACGACACGCAGAAAGACTTTGCGTGCGTCACCCAGATCGGCAATCTTTATGGGTTGCTGCTGGTGCATCCCGCCTTTCCGGCGAAGAACGTGGCGCAGTTGATACAGCTTGCCAAATCGCGCCCCGGCGAGATCAGCTATGCGACCGGCGGCTCGGGTACGCAGAACCACATTGCGATGGAAGCGCTGCGCGTTGCGGCAGGCATCAATATCCAGCACGTGCCGTATAAAGGCACCAGTCTGGCGATACTCGATGTGCTGCCGGGCCGCGTGCCGCTGTTGGCGACGATACTGGCGGAAGCCGTGCCCTACATTCAATCCGGCAAGCTGCGCGTGATCGCCGGCAGCAGCCCCAAGCGCGCACCCTCATTGCCCGATGTGCCGACCCTCAGCGAAACACTGCCCGCGTATCGCGCCGGCTCCGGACTCTGGGCCATCGTCGCGCGTGCGGGAACATCACCGGCAGTGCTGACCAAACTCAACGCGGATATCGTCAAGGCACTGCAGACGCCCGAGGTGCGCGCACGGCTGACGCAGGCTGACATCGAAATCGTCGGCTCGCGTCCCGAACAGTGCGACGCTTTTTTGCGCGAACAGATTGCGCTATGGGGTGCTACCGTCAAAGCGTCGGGTGCGCGGGTGGATTAGGTGCGATCGGCGGTGCGCCTGCCGGTTAGGTGGTTGAGAGTAATTGAAAAAATATAGTATAATCAACAACCTGTATTATTTTATACCTGATTTTAATTTTCACTAGGTATAATGCCGCGCATGCAGAGGCAACCCCAGGAAATTCAGACGCTCTACGCCGAACTGTCGGAGCGCCTCGCGGCGTACGAGGCGGCACGCTCGTTTTCGAGCTTGAAGGGCAGCTTCGTGTCCAAACATATCTCGGGCGCGGATTACTGGTATTTCAAAACCAGCGCCACGCCCGCCGGCCAGCGCGAATACTCGGTCGGACCGGATACGCCCGCCACGCGCGCGGTAATCGAGGCGTATCAAAAAGACCGCGCCGCGGTAGTGGAAGTCGAATCGAACGTCTCGCGGCTGTGTGCGATGCTGCGACAGGGCGGCGCGATGATGACTGACACGGCATCAGCCAAAGTGATTTCCGGGCTGGGCAGCGCGGGCGTGTTCAGGCTGGGCGGTGTGCTGGTGGGCACGCATGCATTTATCGCGCTCGGCAACGTGCTGGGCATGCGCTGGCAATCCAGCCTTTCCACGCAGGATATCGACATACTCGCCAGCCCGGTGCTGGAAGTTGCCATCGGCGAAGTTGAGGCTGATCTGCCGGCGACGCTGGAAAGCCTCAACATGGGGTTCCTGCCGGTGCCTGGGCTTAATCCGCGTCGCGCCGAGACCTCGTTCTACGTGCGCGGCAAAACGCTGCGCGTGGATCTGCTGACGCCGGCGCGCGGCAAGCACACCGGCGCGCCCGTGCGCATACCGCGGCTGAAAGCGTCCGCGCAGCCGCTGGAGTTTCTGGATTATTTGCTTGAAGCGCCGGTGGACGTGCCCATCATCAACGGCGGCGCGACGATGGTGAAAGTCGCCGAGCCAGCGCGGTTCGCGTTGCACAAGCTGATTGTCAGCATGAACCGGCCGGTGGCCCAGCAAACCAAGTCCGCGAAGGATCGCCAGCAGGCGGGGGAAATGATCGAAGTACTAATGCAGGACAGGCCGGGCGACATCGAACTGGCAGCGGAAAACATCAATGCGCGCGGCCCGGGATGGCGCAAACGGCTCAAGGAGGGTGTTGCCCGATTGCCGGATACGATGACCGATGCCAAACAGAAAATCCTGGGGTTGATTAGCTGACCGCGGCGAGTACGGGTCCGGATGCAACGCCGTTCCATATCCTCGGCCTCATCCTTTTCCTCAACGTTCACTGCGCACATAAAAAAAGCCGGGCAAAGCCCGGCTTTTTTCTGCTACGACTTAAAGCTTAAGCAGCCTGAATGTTGCTCGCCTGCTTTTTGCCTTTGTTGCCGTCGGTGATGTCGAAGGTCACTTTCTGGCCTTCTTTCAGGCTTTTGAAGCCCGACATGTTGATGGCGGAGAAATGCGCGAAGAGATCTTCGCCGCCGCCATCGGGGGTAATAAAGCCAAAGCCTTTTGCATCGTTAAACCATTTCACTGTACCAGTAGCCATTGTGCGCGTTCCTTAAAGATTAAGAGTTGAGGTAATCCGGGGACAATTTTTAAAATAAGCCCCTTCCAATGTTTAGGTCTCAAAGCTTCCCAAGGACGAACATCCAACAACTACTGAAAATCCAAACCCTTAGTACTCGGAAATCCTGTTCGGAAATCCGCTCAGAAATCTAACACCGTCAACCATTATACCCCAATCCTTGTAATGGCAATGGCGTAATTAATTTGTAATATCAACGGTTTGAAGCGGAAGGACTGGCTCAAATGGGGTTACTGGCACGAAACGGTGTGTATGGTGGCGGCATAATGGACCGCAAACGCAGCCGGCGCGGCGTTTCTGGCGGGCCGCAGGACAGGGAGAAGCGTAAAATGGGTTTTCGCAGCTTGTGCGCGCGGAACATTCCGCTTGAGCGTTGCGGGCGCTAACAATCACACTAAATCCTGCTGCCGTGGAGGGCAGTAATGAAGATCGCTAATACCGTCACCGATTTGATCGGCAACACACCGCTGGTGCGTATCCACCGGCTCGCGCAAGGTTGCGCGGGCGAGGTGCTCGCGAAGCTCGAATTTCAGAATCCTGCGCACAGCGTCAAGGACCGCATCGGCTTGTCGATGATCGAAGCCGCCGAGAAAGCCGGACTGGTCAAGCCCGATACCATTTTTCTGGAGCCGACCAGCGGCAATACCGGCATTGGTCTTGCGATGGTATGCGCGGCGCGCGGCTACAAATGCACCATCGTAATGCCCGATACCATGAGCAAGGAGCGCCGCATCCTGGTGCGCGCGTACGGCGCGGAGTTGGTACTCACGCCGGGCGCAGAACGTATGCCGGGCGCGATAAAAAAAGCGGAAGAAATGGCCGCCGCCGATGCGCGCTACCTGATTCCGCAACAGTTTGAAAATCCCGCCAATCCGGCAGTGCACCGCGCCACTACCGCCGAGGAAATCTGGCGTGATACCGAGGGCAAAGCGGATATTCTGATTTCGGGCATAGGCACCGGCGGCACCATCACCGGCGTGGGCGAGGTGTTAAAGGCGCGCAAGCCCTCGTTTCAGTGTGTGGCGGTGGAGCCGGATGCGTCGCCGGTGCTGTCAGGCGGGCAGGCCGGCCCGCATCCGATGCAGGGCATAGGCGCCGGCTTCATACCCAAAGTGCTAAACACGAAAATTTACGACGAGATTGTGCGCGTGAAAAACGACGATGCAATGACGATGGCGCGGCGCATGGCCAAGGAGGAAGGCCTGCTGGTGGGTATTTCGTCGGGCGCGGCGATGTGGGCGGCGGTGGAAGTCGCCAGGCGCGCGTCGAGCAAAGGCAAAATAATCGTGGTGATTATCCCGTCGTTTGGCGAGCGCTATCTGAGCACGCCGTTGTTTGCGGGGCTTGCGGATTAAGTCGTAGCCAACAGCTCCACTTCAAACACCAGCGTGGCGTTGGGCGGAATCACGCCGCCGGCGCCCCGCGTGCCGTAGCCGAGTTCGGGCGGAATCGTCAGTTTGCGCGTGCCGCCGACTTTCATGCCTTGCACGCCCTCATCCCAACCTTTGATCACGCGTCCGCCGCCGAGCGGAAATACAAACGGATCATCGCGGTCTTTGCTGGAATCGAATTTTTCACCGCTGGTGAGCCAGCCTGTATAGTGGACTGTGACTTCCTGTCCCGCGCTCGCCTCAGCGCCGCTGCCGACCGTGATGTCTTCGATGATGAGTCCGCTGGTAGTGGTGACCATGACGATTCCTAGTTTGAATGAGTTGCAGAAGATCCGCATTATCCTAGAAACGGTAGTTGCATGAAAAACTATAAGGCCATCAAAAGGTTGGTAGCATCGCGAGCGGTCAACTGCCGTTTCTAGGATTATGCCTTTCAGCGCCGCACGCGACTATGCGCGAGTGCCTGGGTGGTTCGCACAATGTGGCCTTCTGCGGCGCCGGTAAGTCTGGGGTAAGGCTGAGGTGAGACGCTAAACAACGGGATTAGTGTACTCACTGTTTTTATCAAATTCGCCATTTCCGAATGCAGCGGCTATTGTGTTTGATGTCGTGCTGTCAAAAAATTATCGAGGTGTTCTGATGACCAAACTTATTAGTGTTCTGTTCTCGTTGTTCATGCTGGGTGCAGCGCACGCTGCTGAAATTGCTGACGCACCGATACCCGAACCCAACTACGTGGGCATCCTCGTTTTTCTTGTCCTGATGGTTGGCGGCGGCGCATGGTTTTTCTGGAAAATCATGTCCAAAGAAAGTAAGGACAAGCAGGACCAAGCCAAGTAGTATCCGCGCGTCTATGCGGGTGCGTACGCTGCCGGTAAGTCTGCAGTAAGATCGGCATGAGATTATAAAACTGCATCACCCCACGGTACTCGCCAATATCGGGCGCCGCGGCAATCCTGCTTGAAGTTATGCGCTATAAGAAACTTTCGTGGAGATTCTGTTGACCAAACTGATTAGCGTTATTTTCTCGTTGTTCATGTTAGGTATCGTGCACGCTGCTGAAATTGCCGACGCACCGATACCCGAACCCAACTATGTGGGTATTGTTATTTTTCTGGTGCTGATGTTTGGCGGCGGCGGCTGGTACATGTGGAAAGTGATGACCAAGAAAAGCGACGATAAGTAGCAACACGAGCAATCGTTGTGTGAAAAACGCGCCTGTTTCAGGCGCGTTTTTTTTGTGCCATCACCCGCCGCGGCGAGCGCAGAAGTAGCGTGTAAAATACTGCGCTCAAAACACCGGTAAAACAAAACCTTACGATAAATACTTGGCATGGCGCGCAAGTCACAACCGTGGCAGGTGTATATCGTGCGCTGCGCTGATGGCACGCTTTATACCGGCGTTGCCATCGATGTGGCGCGGCGCGTCGCCGAGCATAACGGCATCAGCCCTAGCGGCAAGCGTGCGCTGCGTGAGACTGGCGCGCGCTACACGCGCTCGCGGCGGCCGGTAAAACGGGTTTATCAGGAAACGGCCGCGAATCGTTCCGCGGCGTGCAAACGCGAATACGCGATCAAGCGACTCAATCGCCGCGAAAAGCTTGCATTGATCGCCGCAGGCTCGCGTATTATTCCACCGGCGAAGCGTAAATAAGGAGGGGTAAATGCTGGATGTCGCCGTGGTGGGCATGGGCTGGTGGGGGAAAACGCTGGTCAATCTGATCAGCAAGAGTTCGAAGTTGCGGGTGGTGAAAGGCATGAAGCGCACTCCGGCGACGGAAGCCGGGTTCGCGCGCGAACATGGGTTCGAGATGGTGGCGGATTACGCGCAGGTGCTGAATGATCCGAAAGTGAAAGCGGTGCTGCTGTGCACGCCGCACACGCTGCACACCGAGCAGGTGATCGCCGCCGCAAATGCCGGCAAACATGTGTTCTGCGAAAAGCCGCTGTCGATGACGCGCGCCGACGCTGCGCGCGCGCTGGCGGCGATTAATGCAAATAAATTGCAGATCGCCATCGGCCACGAGCGCCGCTTCGAGCCGCCGATAGTGGATTTGATGCGCGTCATTCAATCGGGCGAACTCGGCGTGCCGTTGCAGATCGAAGCCAATTTCAGTCAGGATAAATTTCTGGCGCTGCCGGCTGACAACTGGCGCTTGACACCTGAAGAAGCGCCTGCAGGACCGATCACCGCGACCGGCATACACATCCTTGATCTTTCGGTGTCGGTGTTCGGCGCCGCCGAAAGTGTGTGGTGCAGCGTCAAGCAACTGGGCAGCCCGCTCAGCAACGGCGATACGCTGGCGGCGATGGTGAAATTCAAAAAGGGCGGGCATGCCTTGTTGACCGCGATACTCGCCACGCCATTCGACGGGCGCTTTGCAGTGTATTGCAGCAAGGGCTGGATCGAAGTGCGCGACAAGGCGCATCCGAGTACGCCACAGGGCTGGAGCATGACCAAAGTGGTCACGGGTGACCAGCGCAGCAGCGTGGAGTACGCGCCGTCGTCCAGTGTGATCGCGAATGTTGAAGCCTTCGCCGATGCGGTTGAAGGACGCGCGCCGTATCCGATGCCGCAGGATCAGATGCTTGCCAATATCGCGGCGCTGGAGGCGATCATTGAGTCGGCGCGCACGGGTGAGAAGGTAATAGTGAAATAAGTTATTGTTTTTAATGGTAAATTCTGCTTGCTGCTGGTGCGTGCGAGAATAGCGCCACCATCGTGGCATGCGATGCAACCTGAACCTGAGCGGAGAGAGACACTATGAAAGCAAAAAAGAAGGTAGCGGCGAAATCGAAGGCAAAGGCTAAAACCAAGGCAGCGTCGCGCAAGACGGTGAGCGCCAAGCGCAAAGCCAAAGTGAAAACAGTCAAGCGCGTAGCAGCGCCCAAGGGCGACCGCACTTTCAGGGCGATTTACGAACGTGACATCCCGTGGGAAAACGATGATGTGCGCGGCATTCTGACGCTGCCCAAGGGTGTGCAGGTGAAAGTGCTGAACTACGATCCGGTGATGAACCGCATCGACATGAAGCAGCGTTTTCCGGCAGGTTACGTCGAGCCTGTGCACACGCACAAGAGCTGGCATTCGATCCTGGTGACCAAGGGCCGCATGTGCGTCGCGGGCAAGGACCTGCATCCGGGCGACTACGTGTTCGGCTGGGATATTCCGCACGGCCCGTACGAGTATCCGGATGGATGCGAAGTGTTCATCGTTTACATGGGCGATGCCAAGCACGTGTGGAAGAAGAGCGATCTGCTTGAACATAAAAACATCTGGAATCCGGAAACCGATGAAGGCAAGCAGGGCGTCGAAACGCATATCCAGCAGCGGGTAGCGGGACAGACGTAAGCGTAGAAGAGGCGCACGCAGCGAAGACGGGCATGACGCTGCTGGCTGGATTTAATGTGATTCAGATTGGCGGCGGTTCGGCTGCTGCGGTTTGCGGCCGGCTGCTTGCCGACGCCGGCGCGCATGTGACCTGCATAGGTGCGGATGCCGGCAGCATGCTGCTGGCCTACCTCAATCATGGCAAAGCCGTTGCTGTGGATGCAATAGCGCAGCGCGAGGGCCTGGCCGCGGCTCATCTGATCGTGCGTGAGGGACAGCCGAGAGATTGGGCCGCAAGCCCCTGCGACTTGACGCAGCTGCGGCGGATCAATGCTTCAGCGACAGTCGTCACCATCTCGCCGTATGGCCAGACCGGTCCTCAGGCAAACGATCCCGCCACCGACCTGACCCTGTTTTTTGCCAGCGGCATCTCGCGCCTGCTGACCGGGCAGGTGGACGATCTGTCGGAAGCGCCCATACGTCCGGTGGGTGAGCAATCGGCGTTTATCGGCGGCTTGGCCGCAGCCTGCGCCGGCATGTCTGCGTCACAGGGCAATCAGCCCGGTGCGTCGATCGATGTTTCGATTCACGAAGCGCTGGCAACGCTCGCCATGACCGAGCTCGCACGCGCGGGCTTAAGCGGCAAGAGCTGGGCGCGCAAGCGCCTGGCCGACGGCAATGGCGCAACGGTAACCATCCTGCCGGCGAGTGACGGTTACGCCGCGATTTCCCCGCGCGAAGAAAAACAGTGGACCTCGTGGCTGCAAGCGATGGCGTCCCCCGCCTGGGGCACCGACCCGCGCTTTGTGCCCAAGGCCAACCGCGTGAAAAACTGGGATGCGCTGCATGCGCTGATGGCGCAATGGAGCCGGCAACATGACAAGCAATGGATCGCGGACACGGCACAACGCGAGCATGTTCCGAGCTTTCCTTTACGCGAGGTGGCGGAACATTTGGATACACCGCAGATGCGGCATCGCCGCTATTTTGCGCCGCTGAATCTTGCGGGAAAAACGATTCAAACACCGCGCGTGCCGTTCGGACTCAGCGTTACCGCGTCGAACCGCAATCAGCGCACACCCGATGGTCCGATGCCGTTGTCGGGCATACGCGTGCTCGATTTCAGCTGGGTGATCGCGGGTCCGACGACGACGCGCTACCTCGCGGCGATGGGTGCGGAAGTGATTAAGGTCGAAGCGCCCGGCAGAGGCGATCCAGGGCGCGGATCGGAATTGCACACAGTGCTGGGGCAAGCGAAGAAGGGCATAGTACTTGACCTGAAAAACCCGCAAGCAGTCGAGCTTGCGCGCTCGCTTGCCGCAAAGTCCGACATCCTGATCGAAAATTACGCTACCGGTGTCATGGACCGGCTCGGTCTGGGCGCCGAAGCGCTGAAGGCGGTGAACCCGGATCTCATCTATATCTCCGCATCGGGGATGGGCAGAACAGGGCCGGACTCACAGGCAGTAGCCTACGGGACGCTGCTGCAGTGCTACGCCGGATTTGCCGGGCTGAATCGTCATCCCGGCGTTGCGCCGCGCATCGGCCTGGCGTGGCTCGACCCCATGTGCGCCCTGATGCTTGCTTTTGTTGCTGCCGCCTCGCTCTGGCAGCGGAGCCGCCAAGGCGGCGTTGCGCGCGTCGATTTCTCGATGCTCGAGGCAATGTTATGGACCATGGCCGGGCCATTGCTCGCGACCCAGCGCGGCACACCACCGCAACCGATGGGCAATGCATCAACGCGCTATGCACCAAACGCACCACAGGCGCCCCACGGCGTATGGCGCTGTGCGGGCGACGATGAGTGGGTCAGCGTGGTTGCGCGCACCGACGCGGAATGGCGCACGCTATGCACTCTGGTGCCGGGATTGTCGGGCATGGTGGCACTAGATTTTGTTCAGCGCATCGACGCACAGCGCGTCATTGATGCGGCCCTCACCGCCTGGGCTGCCCCTAAGGCGGCCTCCGCTGCAGCCGCAACACTGCTGCATGCGGGTATTCCCGCGGCCGCGCTCGCGCGCTCCGCAGATCTGGTGAAAAGCGCACATCTGGCCGCCCGCGAATTCTGGGATAAGCAAGGCGCCGGTGTGTTGCCGGGATTACCCTGGCGCGCAAGTTTCGGTCGCACCACAGGCCCCGCGCCGGGGCTCGGCGCTGATACCGATACTGTGCTCGCCAACGTCCTTGGCCTGTCACAGGAGCGCATTGTCGAACTACGCGCCAGCGGCGCGCTGGGTTAGACCCTCAAAACTCCCCGCTGCGATAGGCCTCATCCAGCCGCTTGGCATCCTCTTCCGAGAGATCCGGCCAGGCCTCGCCGCGCTTGCGCAGCTTGCCGCTGAACTTCGGCTTGCGCTTCTCGTTGAACGCCTGCCGGCCTTCTTCACCGTCGGTGGTGGTCTGAATCAGCAGCGAATTAATCATGTTTTGCACGTGCCACGCCTGGTCGGTCGGCAAATCGCCGAAGCGCACCAGAAACTCTTTCATCATGCGCACCGCAACCGGCGGCAGCGTGCAAATATGGCGTGCGATCTTCTCCGCCCGTTCCAGTAATTGCGCATGCGGCACGACTTCGTTGATGAGCCCGATGCGCAGCGCTTCCTGCGCATCGAACGGTTCGTCGGTCAGCAAAATTTTCATCGCATCGATATAGCGCAGCTGCTTGGCGAGCAGGCTGGCGCCGGGGCCATGACCCAGCCAGCCCTGGGTCAGCAGCGCAAATTTAAAGCGCGCGTGCTCGGCGCTGGCGATGCGGATGTCGGTCGACGACAGCAGAATGTAGAGGCCGGCGCCCGCCGCCCAGCCGTTTACCGCGGCGATCACCGGCTTCCACACGCGTGGATAGTGATCGCCCATGCGCCCGTCGACGCCGGTCTTCTGCCCGTGCACACTTCCCGCCAGTGGCCAGAAGATGCGCTGCGTGCGCAGATACTCGCGCTCCTCTAGCGTAATATTTTTGCGCGGCGCGAGGTTATGACCTCCGCAGAAGTGCGTATCGCCCTTGCCGGTCAGGATCGCACAGCGGATCGAGCGATCTTCCCATAAATCGATCCACGCTTCGGAAATCGCGTCGGACGTCGGCTTATCGAGGATATTCGCCTTGGAAGGGTTATTCAGTGTGATGTAGGCGACGCCGTTGCGCTTCTCATAATCGATGGGCAAGCTTTCATCCTCCACAAAAGAAAAGGGGCAGAGCGCGCACCGCTATGCTCTGCGGAAATTTGGCAGTACTTCTCGGCGCGATCGCTCTGCAATGTGTGCATGGTGAACGCGCGCCGGCTGATGTGTCAATCGCAATCTGCACGAGGCGCCTTAAACCGCAGGACTACGTGTTTACTGCCCACACCTGGACGCCCGATGCATGCCGCCATTTGCGAATGCAGTAGCGCAAATATGCAATTCTCAGGGTTAAAGGACAGCATGTAGGGTGCGCACAGCGCACGACTGGTTACGCAACCATCCGGTAGCCGGCCATGGCAAAGTGGTGGTCGAATGCAAACGCAAGCCGGATGCGCGTGCGTTTCATGATGGCGAAGCTGGTCGCGTCAACCGCCGACAGCTTGTGCAGGTCGCGACGCCGAAAGTATTCCCAACACTGATCCAGATCGCGCAGTTCGCAAGGCAGAATCTTTACGACTCCGGACTTGTGGATGGAATCCCTCCAGGCCATCGCTACATCCCTGTTAGCATTGCGATCGAGAAACGTGAATGACTCGATGACGACGGGAATAGAGGTGTGAAGTTTCGCGCCTGCTCCGCGCAGCAGATCCCACTGTTCTCTTGCCTGCCCGTGCAACGGATCCCTCGACAGCGCCAGCGCGATCCACGCCCCGCTGTCCACGAATACGGCTTCGCTTTGCCGCATCAGGGCTCGTCGTGAACGGAATCGTGCTCTACCGAAGTGCGCTTGGGTTTACCGTCCCAAATCGCAACGGGCCCTTCCGCCTGTGGCTTGAGAACAACCTTGCGCACGGCATCCCGTACCAACTCCGCGACGCTGCGACCCGAACGCGCCGCAGCCACATGCAGCGCCGCGAGTTCTTCTTCCCGCAGATAGACTTGTGTCTTGATCATATATGTCAGATTAGTCCCGATGGTGACATATGTCAAGCCGTTGCCGGGGTATCGCCGTTCGGCTATCGAGTGGTGAACGTGGTGAGCTCAAATCCGACGAGTAATACTCTGCTACAAAAGTATTACTAATTGCTTGACGTAATACCGTTAGACAGGGAGGGCCGTCATGCTGAGTTCTGCTGTCACCACCAAAGGGCAGGTCACCGTGCCTGCCGAAGTGCGCAAAAAATTGGGTATCAACCCGGGTGACCGGGTGGGTTTCGTCGAGGAAGGCGGGCGCTTGATTCTGCAGCCACAGCCGCAGGGTTTGGCAGCCGCGTTCGGCATTCTTAAATCAAAAAAATCCGCAAGCCTGAAAGACATCGACGCGGCGATTAAGGCTAAGTGGAAGCGTCGTGCTCGCCCTTGATACCAACGTTCTGATACGGCTACTGATTAACGACCCAACGGCCCTGAAACAGTGTGTGGCAGCGCGCAAACTTGCCAGCGCTGCGGGCAGGGTTTATGTGTCGCAGGTGGTGCAGATTGAATCGGTGTGGGCTCTGGAGAGCGTCTACGGTGTTACCTGCGTGGAACTCGCGGCGGCGCTTGACACGCTTTTGAGCAATCAAAGTTTTGTGTTGCAAGACCCCGGCATTATTCGCGCTTCGCTGAAAGAATTTCGTAATGGCGGTGTGGACTTTGCCGATTACGTTAGTCTGATGCAGGCTCGTGCAGAGCATATCGACTTGGCGACCTTCGACCGCAAGTTGAGCCGGGAGGCCGGTACACGTCTGGTTGAACATTAAGAAAATCTCACCGCCAGTCGTCGACACAGGCGCTGCCCGCCAGGCGCGCGCCCGCGATACGCCAATAGCCGTTGGTTTCACCGCCCACCACCACCACATTGACCTGTTCAGGGGTCCACAGGGGAATCATCTCGTAGGGAGCGGCGTGCAGCTTGGTGGCCAGCGGCTCCTCGCCGAAAGTGGCGCGCGGGTACAGGTAATTCTGAACCAGCTGGTAATCCCAGTATTCACCCGCCGGCATGCGCCCGTTTTCGCAGATCCAGTTGATCAAATCCTTTTTGGTTTTTAAGCCGCCTACATCCTGGAACAGCCGTGCTGCTATGGGGTCGAGAAGGAAGGTCGGCGATTCGTTCGGATCCATGCCGCGCATCATATTGCGCACGTGCTCGCGCCAATGGGCATGCCGCAAGCCCAGGGTAAAAGCCATATTGCGCAGGCCGGTGAACACGCTGACCACGCTTTGTTCGGCGCGGTAGCCGCGCTGCACGTGCAGCGGCTCAAACGGACTGCGCTCTTCGTTTTCGGCAAAGGTCGGACTGGCGTAGGCGAGAGCGTTGCCCATCGACCCCATGTAGGTATCGCCCGGCGCCGAGCCGCCTTGCAGATTCTGCGACAGCAATCCGAACGCCCGGCCGATGGTGGCATTGGCCTGATTGTAGGGTCCCATGGCGCCGGTGCCGGCGTTCATGTTGATCTCCTTGCGCACCGGCCCGTTGACTACCACCATGCCCGCCATGGAACTGGTGGAGGAACCACGCGCACTCGCGCCGGTGGCGGCGATCGCCAGAATCACCGGGAAGTACTCGGGCCGCGCGCCCGCCATCACAGCATTTACTGCCACCTGTTCAACCGTGCATTCCCACACTTCGCGAAAGTGCGTGGCGGCGTGATGGCCTACCACTTCATCGGCCTTGCGGCTGGTGTGTTTCATCATTTCGGCCACCCGCTCGACGGTGGGCAGAACGATGGGCAGCTTGTCGGTCCAGTTATTGTCGAGAAACAGCTGGTTCAACTCGGCTTCGCCAGCCGGCGCGCAAAGGCGCGGCGTGGTGCGCGCAAAGGCGAGGCCCTTGCGGTCCTCGTCGGTAAGCGCCTGGGTCAATCCCTCGACCACTTCCTGCATTACCGGCTTGCCGCTGATCGGGCTCACGCCGAAAACATAGGCGCGGATTTCCTGCGCGGTCTTGCCCATCACCGGGTGCGGCAGGTAAACCTGGCGCATGCGCGGCGCGCCGTTCATGCGCACCACCGAGCGGGTGACCGTGACGAACATCGAGGTATGCAGGCATACGGTGGGAACACCGTACTTCAAATCTATCGACATGCCGTGCGCGGCGACCGCCGGCGCGCAAGTGCTTCAGTGGCCGACGCCAATGATGGCAGCGTCGCCCTTTTCCTTAATCTCCTGCCAGGTGAGCGGATCGTCTCTGGTGTAGACACTATTGATGGGTTTGTAGACGGTTTTTACCGCGGGCATGTGCTCGGTGAACCAGGCTTGCACCGATTTCAACAGGATGTCTGAGTCGTCGAAACGGCAATCCACGATGTAAAGCGTGCGGCCGTTGAGGGTATCGAGCCGCGTCGCCAGGGTCTTGCCGGCAACCTTGGGGGGATAGCCCATGGGATTGTGAACTGTCATTTGCGTAGACATTTAAGCTCCCTTTTTGCATGGACCATGCAGTGATCGTTGATGCGCAGCCGCATAGTGCAGACCATCGCTTGCGCCAACTGTGCGCTACTGTTTGGGAATTCCTGCGTCTTTGACCACCTGCGCCCAGCGCGCGATCTCCGCGCGGATGAACTGGTCGAACTCCTCGCGGCTGGTCGGTGAGGGCGGAACCACCAGTTCATCCAGGCGCTGCTTAATTTCAGGCAGGCGCAATACCGAGGTGATATCGGCATTTAACTTGTCGAGTATCGGCGCCGGTGTGCCGGCTGGTGCAACCACGCCATACCAGGAAGTCACCTCAAAGCCGGGAACACCTGATTCGTGTATCGTAGGCACGTCGGGCAACAGTGCAGCACGCTGCGCGCTGGTGACTGCAAGCGCGCGCAGGCGTCCAGTCTGAACTGATCCTATGACCGCCGGGAAGTTGGAAACATTAATCGGAATCTGGCCACCGATGGTGTCGGTGATCGCCTGCACCCCTAACCTGTAGGGAATGTGCACGATGTCGAACTTCATCTGCAATTTGAGCAACTCCATTGTGAGTTGCGGCGAGGTGCCGGCCAGCGCAGCGGAGTAACTCAGCCGGCCTGGGTTAGCCTTTGCGTAAGCGACGAGTTGCTTGATAGACTTGAACGGCACCGACGGATGCACGAGAATGATGTTCGGCGTCTTGCCGATGCGCGTGATCGGCGCGAAATCGCGCACTTGATCGTAGGGCATTTTCGAGTACAGCGACACGGCGATCGCGTTCGAAGCGATATTGGCCTGGAGCAACGTATACCCGTCGGGCGCCGCCTTGGCGACAAACGCTGAGCCGAGCGTCCCCGCGGCGCCCACCCGGTTTTCCACCACCACCTGCTGGCCCCACAGTCGCGTGAGACGTTCGGCGAGTATGCGCCCGACCACGTCGGGCGAGGCGCCAGGGTCAAACGGAATAATGTAACGGATAGATTTGCTGGGATAATTTTGCGCCCACAAAGCAGCCGGGCAGATCCAGACCGCAGCCGCAATTACGTAGTTCAACCCGCGCCTTGCTCCGCTCACACCGCGCATCACGCACCTCCGTTAGAGAGAAACCCTTCTGCTCCGCTTCAACTGTTCTCTTGTCCCGCGGGCTAACCTATGCGCACATCTACCGTAGCTCGGGAGGAGTCCGAAGGACGTATTCCGGGAAGAAGCACGGCTCATCGACAGCACGCGAGTTTATCTACCCATACTTCCCCGGAATACAGCCATGAAAAGCTATGGCCTTCTTCCGGGCTACATGCTCTCACACTCAAAGTTGTGTGCATAGACTAGCCCGGAGGGCCAAGGGAACACTTGAAGCGAAGCAGAAGGGTTTTTCATTCCCCCTCCGGGAGAGCCTTTCATTTTGTTGCCGCCAGTGACAGCGCAGCACGACTGGGTTATGCCCGTGGAATCATCGCAAACACTTCATCGCCAAAGCGTGTGCGCGCCTCCTCGTGCAGCGGCTGCACCGCGCGCACGAAGGCGCTGCGCGCATCCACAGTGAGTTCCACCACCTCGCCGCCTGCGGCTGCGATGGCTTTACGCGCGGCGGCGTCTTCCGCCACTGTGAGTTCGCGCTGCGCCAGCACCGCTGTGCGCGCCGCCGCCCGCATGCCGTCTTGAAGTGCCTTGGGCCAACGCTCGAACTGCGCGCGATTCATGTAGATGCCGCGCGACAGGTAGCAGTGTGCAGTTTGCGTATGGTAGCGATGCACGGTGTGCGCACCGTAATCGACCGTGTTGGCGAACGGGTTTTCCTGTGCGTCCACCGCGCCCGACACCACTGCTTCCAGTCCCGGCTTGAGATCGAGCGGGCACGATACTGCACCCATCAGCTCAAAGCTGCGGCGATGAATTTCGCCGGGCATCAGACGCACCTTCATGTTTTTCAGATCAGCCAGCGTGCGCACCGGCCGCAGCCGGTTGGAAATATGGCGGTAACCGTTTTCAAAATAGCCGAGTACGCAATAGCCGGGGATGCGTTGCTCGATCTTCTGCGTCATCCACGCGCCGAGCGCGCCATCCATGGCCGCGCGTGCTTGTGCCACGCCGTCGAACAGGAACGGCAGGTCGGCAAAATCCAGTTCCGGCACGCGATCAGCGAGATAACTGGTGGACTGGTAGGCAAGTGACAGCACACCGTCTTCCGCCATCCACAATAAATCGGCGCCTTTGTAGCCGAGGTCCATCACGTTCCACACGTAATGCACAGCGACATCGCTGCGGAACTGCGTCGACACGGCATCACCCATCACTTTCATGCCGCGGCTGCAGGTGGTGGAGGGCGGGCCGTAGCCGCCCATGGTGATGCGGATGGGGTTGGTCATGTTGAGAAGTTTCTGGCGGTCAAGGCCGGATTCTACCCGAGGCGTTGGCGGTGTTAACATCTTCATTTGAGGAAAAAATGTCGCATGAACTAAGCCAACCTGCATCAGATGTGTTTGAAGCTGCCCGCACGCGGCGCTCGATACGCGCCTACACATCCACTGTTATTCCGCTGCACACACTGCGCGAAATTGTTGAATTGGGGAAGCACGCGCCCAGCGGCTCCAATATTCAACCGTGGCGCGTGCATGTTGTGACCGGCGCCACGTTGAAACGCGTGGGGGAAGCGATCCAGCAGGCATTTCTGACGAATGAGCCGGGCCACCAGCGCGACTACAATTACTATACCGATCCGATGACAGAGCCGTATCTCGCACGCAAGCGGCAATGCGGCTGGGGCCTGTACGGCACGCTCGGCATCGGGCGCGGCGACCACGAAAAATCCAACGCGTATCGCGCCGGTAACTATGTATTCTTTGGCGCGCCGGCGGGACTGATACTGACCATAGACCGCACGCTCGAAATCGGCAGTTGGTTTGATTACGGCATGTTTGCGCAGACGCTGATGCTCGCAGCGCGGGCGCGCGGGCTGCATACCTGCGCCGAAGCGTCGATTGCCAGTTACCCGGACATCGTACGGCGCGAACTGGGCATCACCCGTGACTGGACGGTGATGTGCGGCATGGCGATGGGCTACGCGCAGGATGATGCCGTGGTAAATACCTTTCAGCCGCCGCGCATCGCGGTGGATGACTACGCGATGTTTTATGAGTGATGGTTGGGTGAAAACCACAAAATTGTCGAGCGCATGAAAACACTGTTGATCGTGTTTCATAGCATGACCGATGGCGCCCGGCAGATGGCCGAGGCAGCGGCACGCGGCGCTGCCGCCGAGCCGGGTGTGCGGACGCGCCTAATGACAGCGCGCGAGGCGGGGCCGGACGATGTACTGCAAGCACAGGGCTATATTTTCGTGACGCCGGAAAATCTCGCATCCATGTCCGGCATCATGAAAGACTTTTTCGACCGCACCTACTATGCGGCGCTGGATCGTGTCACCGGTCGCGCGTACGCCGCGCTGATCTGCGCAGGCAGCGACGGCGAAAACGCGGTGCGCCAGATAGACCGCATCTGCACCGGCTGGCGGCTGCGCAAGGCGTCGCAAGCGGTAATCGTATGCACCCATGCGCAAACGCCGGAAAAAATTCTGGCGCGGAAAATTATCGCGCCGGAGGAATTGCAGCGCTGCGAAGAAATCGGTGCGGCGCTGGCGGCGGGCATGGCATTGGGGATATTCTGATGGCACGGCAACGGCTTTGGCTGGTGATGCTCACGCTCGTGCTCACGTTCGTGATCAGCGCCTGCACAGCGTTGCCGCAGCAAACGGGCCTGCCGCAGTACACGCTCCTGCCACTGATCGAACGACCGTCGGTGAATTTTGGTGTGCGGCGGCCGAACTTCGTGATCATCCATCACACCAGCGACGACACTGCCGAAGATTCGCTGCGCACGCTGACCAATCCGTTGCGCCAAGTCAGTGCGCACTACCTGATAGGCCGCGATGGCAAACTTTACTATCTGGTGGATGAGCTGGCGCGCGCCTGGCACGCGGGTGACTCGTACTGGGGTGGTACGACAGATTTGAATTCGGCGTCTATCGGCATCGAGCTGGATAACAATGGCTTTGAGCCTTTTGCGGAGCCGATGATCGAGAGTTTGCTGCAATTATTGGAGGACCTGAAAACGCGCTATAAAATTCCAACGGCGAATTTTCTGGGGCACGGCGACATTATTCCGGGGCGCAAGGTGGACCCGAGCCGTTACTTTCCGTGGCAGCGGCTGGCGGCGCGCGGCTTCGGCGTGTGGTGCGAGCCGCCATATCCGGTTGCGCCGCCGGTGCAGGATGATGCGTTGCTGCTCGCAGCACTCGGCTACGATGTCACGCGGCTTGATCCCGCCAGGGCCGCATTCCGGCGGCGCTTTTTGGCGCAGGAGAGTGCGAACGCATTGAACGGCAGCGAGCGCGCATTGTTGCAGTGTCTGATCGCGCGCAAGCGGGAGTAGCTAACTCCGCAGTCCGTAGCGTGCGCCATGCGCACGGCCACCCATACGCCACGCCTGCTGCGGTTGATCGTGCGCAGCGCACGCTACGGATCGCGGATGAATCACCAGTTAAATGGCCCGCAACTGCGCCCCGGGGAAAGCGTTCCTGCTCTGCGAAATTATTGTAACTTCTTGTTTTATAGAAATTTATTATTATTTTCGCTTAATGCCATCCAGCGCCGCACCGCGCCGTTCATCAGCCACACCAGCCCGCCTAAAATAATCAGCGCCATCAGTCCGCGCATGGCGCTGGCGAGAAACGCTGCGTCGACGGCTGGAAAGGGAAATTTCCACAACTGCTCACCGCGTTCCAGCATCCAGTGCCATCCCGTGTGCGCCACCAGCGCCGACAGAATAAGGATGCCGAGCCTTTCCGCCAGCGCGTGTTTGAACAGCAATGCGAGCAGCGGCAGCAGGATAATCAGCACCGCAAGCTGGCCGAATTCAACGCCGATATTGAATGCCAGTAGCGAGGTGAGCAGATGATCGCCGGCGAATTGCAGCGATTCACGTAGCGCGAACGAGAAACCGAAACCGTGCACCAGCCCAAACGCGAAGCTGATGATCCAGCGGCGCTGGATGTGGCTGCCAACAATATTTTCCAGCGCCATGTAAATGATGGTGAGTGCGATCATCAGCTCGATCAAAGGCGCAAACCATAACGCGTCCGGCACGAAGCCGAACGCGGCGGCGATCAGTGTGATCGAATGCGCGATGGTAAACGACGTCACAATCACAATCAGCGGCCGCCATTGACGAAACGGAATAATCAGGCACAACAGGAACAGCAGGTGGTCCGTGCCTTCGAGGATGTGCCAGAAGCCGGAGACGACAAAGCGCCACGCTGCCTGATGCCAGCGCGGATCAAGCACTACCCGTCCCGGATCACCGTGAAACTCGAACGCGCGCGTATCCACCCCGGGCGCCAGAAGGCGCAGCGCGGTGGAAACTTTCAGGCCCAGCCGATCGACACGCGCGCGCACGGCGAATTGCGAGCGCTCGGACTGAATCGGATATTCGAGCAGCACATCGAGCAGTTGCTGGTTCCAGTAGAGATCGAGGTGGTCCGCGAGCGGCGGGCTTTTGAGATTGGCCAGCGCGGACTCGTAGGCGGTGAACGAAGTATCCGACGGTAACGCCACGCGCACGTGTACGAGGCGCGGCGCGGGCAGGCGCGTGTCGTTTTCAAAAATGTCGAGGCTGTCGATCAGCCACAGTTTTGTGGCATTGCGCAGCGCCTCGTCGGCTTTGGAGACCACCAGATAACCTGGCCCGCGTTTGGGGAAATCCACTTCGCGCAGCGCCGACATCGGCGCGCGTATCAGTACTTGCAGCGTATTGCCGGCGGGCTTGAAAAAAATATTCAGCCGCACATCGGCGGGAATGTCGTGCGCGGTCGCCTGCGCCATCAGGCACGCCGCAAGTGTGATCCAAAGAATAAATTTCAACATGGAGGAGCACAATTTACAGTATTAAGACCGTTGATTTTATCCTGTAAATTCTGTCTGTCCATGCAGGCTCATCCGACTTTAGAATGGAAGCTGGAACCCAGTGCGTTTACCCATGCGAAGCATCTGAATCGTGAAATTTTGCCATTATGACAAGTAAAAAGCGCCGTGCGTATAATCGCAGCAGAGATACCTGATCATGCGCTTATTCAAGGGGGCATCATGAACTTTCGCGGATTGAAACGTAATCACATTGTCGGCGCATTGCTTGCAGTGAGCGTTGGCGGTTTGGGCATAGGTCAGGCGCTCCTGCACAACAAGGCCGTAGCGCAGCGCGACACCGTGCAGGCGCCGATGTTTGAAGTCGATCCGCTGTGGCCCAAGCCGCTGCCCAATGGCTGGCTGCTGGGCATGGCGATCGGCGTGTGGGTAGACGAACAGGATCATGTGTGGATTATTCACCGCAGTTCGGCGACCCTGCACAACAATGAAAAAGGCGCGGAACTCAAACCGCCCATCGCGGAATGCTGCCGCGGCGCGCCGCCGGTGTTGCGCTACGATCCCGCTGGCAATGTGGTGGGTTCCTGGGGCGGCCCGGGTGAAGGCTACGATTGGCCTTTGTCAAACCACGGCATTACGGTTGATCACAAGGGCAATGTATGGATCGGCGGCAATGGCAAGGCCGATGCGCACGTGCTCAAGTTCACCAAGGAAGGCAAGTTCCTGATGCAGGTCGGCAATCTGGGCAAAAACGCGGGCAGCAATAATCAGGAAAATTTCGGGCGCGTGGCAAAAATATGGATCGATCCCAAAGCCAACGAAGCCTATATCGCCGACGGTTACCAGAACAAGCGCGTGGCGGTAATCGACGCCGATAGCGGCAAGATGAAACGCTATTGGGGCGCGTATGGCAATAAGCCCGACGACACCAATCTGGGCCCGTATGATCCGAGCGCGCCGCTGTCACAGCAGTTTCGCAATCCGGTGCATTGCGCCGACCTGTCGCATGATGGCCTGGTATATGTGTGCGATCGCGCCAACAACCGCTTGCAGGTGTTCAAGCCCGACGGCACCTTTGTGAAGGAACAGGTGTATGCGAAAAACACGCTGGCGTCTGGCTCGGTGTGGGACATCGCGTTTTCACGAGACCCGCAGCAGCGCTTTATTTTCATGGCCGACGGGCAGAACGAGCGTGTGCGCATCATCGTGCGCGAAACGCTGGAAGAGCTGAGCGCGTTCGGCGATGGCGGACGCCAGCCTGGCCAGTGGTACGGCGTGCATAGCGTTGCCACCGATTCCAAGGGTAACCTCTATACCACTGAAACCTACGAAGGCAAGCGCCTGCAAAAGTTTGTCTACAAGGGTATAGGCCCGGTGGCACGCGGCAATCAGGGCGTGTTGTGGCCGAAGCGGTAAATGGCTTGCTAATAATGCGGTGGAATCTCATCGCTCAAATTGCGCGGCTCGTCCGGCAGGGCTGCGCGCACCTGCTCGCGTAGCATTACGATTTCACGTTGCAGCTCTTCAATCCGGCGTTGCTGGCGATATACCGTTTCGTTCAACGTTTCCAGCAAATCTTCCGCTAGACTGAGTTTGGTTTCAATTTTTTCAAAGCGCTCATCCACGGCGTTGTGCTCCCCTGCATTTATTCGCCACGGATATTCGCGTCCTTGATGAGTTTCGCCCACATTGCTGTTTCGGCGCGCTTCAACACCGCATATTGCTGTGGCGTGGTGGTTGCGGGCGCGTAG
Organism: Bordetella parapertussis; assembly: GCA_945864585.1. GTDB lineage: Bacteria > Pseudomonadota > Gammaproteobacteria > Burkholderiales > SG8-41 > UBA5216. The sequence goes on from CAMBCF010000021.1 coordinate 43,466, forward strand.
CCAATTTTATTCATCAAATCGATGACCTCCGCTATTTGCGACGCCTTCATGGTTTCGGCGTAAATCCGCTGGATGATGTGGCCCGCGGTGCCGGCGGGCGCTTCCAGGCTGTTCCACGCCTGCACGTTGAATCCCGCAAAGCCGGACTCGATCATGGTGGGCAGTTCGGGCACCAGTGCTGAGCGCGACAGGCCCGTTACCGCCAGCGCACGCAGCCGGCCGGCACGAACCTGTGTCAGTGTCGCGGCGAAACTGCCAAAGATCATCTGCGCTTCGCCGGCGAGCACTGCGGTCGCAGCAGGAGCACCCCCTTTGTAGGCTATGTGTACGATATTCAATCCGGCGCGGCTTTTGAACAGCTCGGCCGTAAGATGCAGCGGGCTGCCGACACCGCCCGACGCATAGTTCAGGCTGCCGGGCTTGGCCTTGGCGAGCGCCACCAGCTGGCTGACCGAAGAGGCGGCAACCTGCGGATGCACGGCCAGCATAAAAGCCGCCGTTACAAACTGTGTGATCGGCGCAAAGTCCCTGATCGAATCGTAAGGGAGCTTTAAGAGACTGGGCGTGGCGGTCACAAAGGTGGACGATCCCATCAACAGCGTGTACCCATCAGGCGCCGATTTGGCAACGAGGTCGGCGGCGAGTATGCCGCCCGCACCCGCGCGATTGTCGATCACAATCGGCTGGCCCAGCGCCTGACTCATCCGCGGAAAAATCGCCCGCGCCACGGCGTCGGTGCCGCCCCCCGGCGGAAACGGCAGCACCATGCGTATGGGCTTATCGGGATAGGATTGGGCTTGGGCGGCTGATGGGCTTGCCGTGAGCAATATCGCAGCGGCTGTTGTTATAGCGCGTAGGGCGCAATGCTTCGCTTCAAGTGTTCCCTTGTCCCATTGCGCCGAATGGAATTTGCAAAGCAGCCATGCGGCGCAATAGGGATTGCGCCCTACACGAGCTGAGGTCAATACCGAGATCAACACGAAAGTGAGCCCTGAGCTTGTGTTAATGGCGTCCTCGTTTCAGTTGACGTTGATCTTCGCCGCCCTGACCAGAGCGGCGTTGGTGCCGATTTCGGTTTTGATATAGGCGTCGAACGCGCGCGGTGTCATTTGCATCTGTTCGGCGCCGAGTTTCACCATGCGCTCGGTGATGTCCGCCGCCTGCAGTGTCTTGATAGTGTTGTGATGAATTTTGGCGAGGACACCGGCGGGCGTTTTCGCCGGCACGGCCATGCCGACCCAGAAGTTGTAATCCGAATTCGCCACACCCGCTTCCAGTGTGGTCGGCAGATCGGGCAGCGCTGACGAGCGCCTGCTGCTGCCCACCGCGAGGCCCAGCAGCCGGCCATCCTTGATGAACTGCAGCACTGAAATTACCGGGCAAAAATAAATATCCACGCGCCCGGTGATGACTTCGGTCAGCGCTTCGGGTGTGCCTTTGAATGGCACATGCACGCCTTCGAGCCCCGCGCCGAGGCGAAAGCGCTCGGCATTGAGTTGCGTAGCGCTGCCCGCGCCGGCGGAGGCATAGGTCAACGATCCTGGCTTGGCCTTCGCGCCGGCAATCAGGTCCTTGACCGAGCGCACGCCTTTCGACGGCGCAATGATCAGCACATTGGGCAGATTGGCGAGCGGCGTAATGCCGGAGAAATCACGCACCGTGTCATACGGTGTATTGGGATAGGTGGTGGGCGTGACGGTGTACGAGGACGAATGCACCAGGATGGTGTAACCATCGGGGTTGGCCTTGGCCACCACCGCCATGCCGATAGTGCCGCCGGCGCCGGGGCGGTTTTCCACCACGATGGTTTGTCCGAGTTGCGTGCCCAGCCGTTCGCTGACTATGCGCCCCACCGCGTCGGTGGCGCTACCGGGCGTGAACGGCACCACCACGCGTAGCGTTTTGTTGGGCCAGCCGGGTGCGGGGTCGGTGATTTGTGCGTTGGTTATAGATGTTAGCGTTAACAACGCCAGCGTAGTTGCGAACTTATTCATGTTTAATCCTCTGCAAATACAACACTGTCGTTCCCGCCTGCGAGGGAACGACAGTAGGGGAAGTCTTTCACGTTTCATTCCGGCCCGTTTTTTCTCTTGCAGCCGTGATCGTACGCCAAAGCGCATCCTGCGTCATCGGCAATACATCCAGACTCGCTCCCAGCGGCGCAAGCGCGTCGTTGACGGCACTGGCCACGCCGGCGGGTGCGCCCAGATAACCGCCTTCGCCCGACCCTTTCTGGCCGAAGGTGGTGAGCGGCGAGGGCGTGCAGTGATCGACGATGCTGATCGCGGGAATTTCCATCGCGCTGGGGATCAGGTAATCCATGAAGCTGCCGCTCAATAGCTGGCCGTCGTCGCTGTAGACGAATTTTTCATAGAGTGCGGCGCCTATGCCATGCGCAATGCCGCCGTAGGTCATGCCATGCACGATATCCGGGTTGATCATCACGCCGCAGTCGTGTCCGCACACATAGCGCTTGATTTCAGGGCGTGCGGTGTCGGGATCGATTTCGACATACACGACATGCGCCTCAAAGGAATAGCACGGATAGATCTGCACCACACCATCGGCCGAGGGCAGGGCGCCGCCGGCTGGCACCTGCCATACAAATTTCGCCTGCAGGCCGGGTTCCACACCCGGCGGCATTTGGTGAAATTTGCGATGCGCGATGGCGATGAGATCGTCCCACGTCAGGCGTTTATCGGGGTGCCCACGCACCGACACGTCGCCGTTCGTGTATTCGGCGGATTCGATGCTGCAACCGAGATTGTGCGCGGCGATCTCGATCAGTGTTTCGCGTATCTTGCGTGCCGCGCCTGCCGCAGCACCGCCGAGCATGATCGCCATGCGGCTGCCGACCGGGCTGTTTGACGGCAGTGCTGATAATGAATCGGCGCGCACCACGCGTATCAATTCCGGGTCGCGTTCGAGAATTTCGCCGATCACGGTGGACACCAGCGTTTCGTGACCTTGCCCTGCGGATGAAGTGTTCATCACGCCGGTGATCGATCCCGATAAATCCACGCGCACCAGACACGAATCCATCCAGGTGGTGGTGTCGTTTTTGGGATTAAACAACGGCTCGAATGCCGAATTGCCGCCGCTGGGTTCAAGGCAGGTTGCGATGCCGATGCCGGCGAGACGTCCTGCGGCGCGCGCTTGATCGCGCATTTTGATCAGCGCCGGATAATCCGCCGCGTGCAGCGCCTTGTCGAGCACGGTGTGATAGTCGCCGGAGTCGTAGCTCGATCCACTGGGTATGCAGTACGGAAACTCTTCTTTCGCAATGAGATTCTTGCGGCGCAGCGCAATGCGATCCATGCCGAGGTGGCGCGCGATGTGATCCATGGTGCGCTCAATCGCGTAATTGGTGGGCGACTGGCCGAAGCCGCGCACCGCTTCCTGCGGCGTTTTGTGGGTCAGCACCGAAATCGGTTCGTACTCGACGGCTTTGATGCGGTACGGGCCGCAGATCGCTGATACCGGCTTGCCCAGTTGCAGCGGCGCGCGGCTGGCATGCGCGCCGACATCATCCAGCGCGCGGATTTTCAGCGCGCGCACCGTGCCGTCGTTGTCGAACGCGGCCTGTATGTCAAAGATACGATCCGGCCCCTGCATGTCGCCGCCGCGCATGTTTTCGAGCCGGTCTTCGATAAAACGCACCGGCGTGCCCAGTTTGCGCGCGAGATAACCCACCAGCACCGAATGCTTGATGCCGCGCTTGACGCCGTAGCTGCCGCCGACATCCACATCAAAATGCACCCGCAGCGCATTACCCGGCAGCCGCAACGCGCGCGCCATTTGATCAGGGTACTTCGGCGTTTGAATCGAAGCCCACACATTGAGCACTTGCTGCCCGGCATCCCATTGCGCGGCTACGCCAAAGGTTTCGATCGGCACCGTCGAACTGCGCCCCCACATCGCACGCAATGAAATGCGGTGGTCGGCGCGCGCAAATGCCTCATCGACCGCACCCCATACAAAGCGCCGCTTATACAGCACATTGGAGCCGTGCGCCGGATGCACCAATGGGCTGCCCGCGCGCGCCGCCGCTTCGGCATCAATCACATGCGGCAGTATTTCATAATCGACTTCAACCAGCTCCGCCGCATCCTCGGCTAATGCGCGAGTGTCGGCAACCACCGCAACCACCCATTCGCCGGCATAACGCACCAGGTCTTGCGCCAGCGCGTAACGCTTCACTGCCGGGGTATCGAGCCCCTGCGCAAGCGCCTCGGTAGCGGCGCAGAACTCCTCCCCGGTCAGCACATAATGCACACCCGGCGCTGCACGCGCGGCAGTGCTGCGGATGGCAGTGATGCGCGCGCTCGCATGCGGCGAAGCCACAATCGCCACGTGCTTCATGCCCGGCAGCGCGATGTCAGCAACGTAACGGCCGCGGCCGGTCACAAAGCGCGGGTCTTCGCGGGCGCGGCGCTGGGTGCCGATGTAGCGGAAGCCGTAAGGGCTGTTCATCCCTCGCTCTTCGGGAGAGGGACCGAGGGTGAGGGAAGGGTGTATGGTTGTCTTGGTTGTCAAGTTGAACCTAGTGATCGGACAAGCGTTCAGCAGCAAGCTGCACCGCATCCACAATCTGCTGATAGCCGGTGCAGCGGCACAGGTTGCCGCCGATGGCCTCGCGTATTTGCGCTTCGCTTGGACGTGCAACCGTATTGAGCAAGCCTTGCGCAGCGATCAGCATGCCCGGCGTGCAGTAGCCGCATTGCAGCCCGTGCATCTGGCAAAAACTGTCTTGCAGCACACTCAAGCTGCCATCGGCGTTGGTCAGACCTTCCACCGTGGTTACGCTATGGCCGTGGGCCTGCACCGCAAACATCAGACACGAACGCACCGGTTCGCCGTCGAGCATGATCGAGCACGCGCCGCAGATGCCGTGTTCGCAGCCGACGTGGGTGCCGGTGAGCATGAGCTCGTCGCGCAGCCAGTCGACCAGCGAAAGCCGCGCAGGTACCTGCGCCTGACGCAAGACGCCATTTACCTCAACCGAAATCGCGTGGCGTTTTTCTTTCGTCATTTTCTTTACGCTTGATGACGCGCCGCACACAGTGCGCGAGCGATGAGCACCACGGCAAGGTGGCGGCGATAGTCGGCGCCCGCGTGCAGGTCGCCTGAAAAGTCTACTTCAGCAGCAGCTGCCTGTGCCGCGTCGGTTATGGCCGCAGGGCTTAATGGCGTACCCACCAGGCGCTGCGCGATGTGCGGAAAAGCCAGCGGCGTCGATGCCCCACCGCCGACACCTAAGCTCGCGCGCAGGCAGCGCCCGTCTGCATCAAGCGCCACCTGCGCTGCTGCCGAGACAATCGCGAAGTCGCCATGCCTGCGGCTGGTTTCAGTAAATGCCGATCCGATGCGCAATTCATTCCACACGGGCCAGTGAATTTCTTCCAGGCATTCGTCTGCTTTTGCCGCAGTGGTCAGCGGCGCCATGAAAAATTCTGCAGCAGACAGGTTGCGAATGCCGTCCACCGAACGCAGCATCAGCGTAGCACCCAGCACTTGCGCCACCAACGGCAGTTCGGCGGCCGGGTCGGCATGCATCAGACTGCCGCCCACCGTGCCGCGATTGCGGGTTTGACTATGCCCCACCCACGCCAATGCCTGCGAAAGCAGAGGCACGCGCGCCGCCAGTGCGATGTCGCGTTCCATCACGCATTGCCGCGTGCAGGCGCCGGTGCGCGCGACATCGGCGTCCAGCGCGACAAATTTAAGTGCAGCGATTTCATTGATATCGACAAGCTGACGGGGACGGCTGAGGCGCATCGCCATCATCGGCACCAGGCTCTGCCCTCCGGCGATCAGCTTCGCGTCGTCGCCATGCTCGCGCAACAGCGCACAGGCTTCGGAGACTGAAGTGGCGCGCACGTAATCGAAAGAGGCTGCTTTCAAAACGCCGATTCCTGCAATGGATGAGAAAATGGATTGTCGCCGGTCATTGTAGCGCGCGTTACGACAATTTGAATGCAATCCGCAACCGTAGCTCCGGAAGGAGCGCAGCGTATCCTGAAAGGGAGGATAGCATCCAGGAATGACCAATATCACCGCCATCGATCCACAGGTGCAAGCATCTTCATTTACGTAAACGCATTGCGTAATGTAACCATCGCTCCCCGGAATACGCTACGCTCCTTCCGGGCAATTTCTGCCGTGGTCAGCGGGCCAATAAAAATTTCAGCGGCGGGCAAGGTACGCGCGGCATCCGCCGAGCGCAGCACCACTGTCGCGCCCAACACCAGCGCTAGCAGCGGTAGCTCGGCGGCAGGATCGGCATGCATCAGACTGCCAACCGCGCCGCCGCGATTGTCGATGATGACCGGCTGGCCCAAACCTTCAGCAAGTTTTTGCGCGATGGCGCTGCCGATGATGCCAGTGGAGCCGCCGGGCGGGTAGGGCACGACGGAGCGGATCGGTTTTACGGGGTAGGGCTGCGTCTGCACGGTAATCGCAGCAGCGAACAGCGCAAGGATGAAAGCATGGAGCGTACAAGTCATAAGCAATTGTTTTTATTGATAATTGTGTGCTTCTGTATAGCGCCTTGCAGCGATTAATTGCAGCGCCGCTTCGGCGCAGTGATCAGGATACGCGCCCGCTGCGTGCCACGCATCACCTTCCAGAATGACGTGTCGCGATTGGCGTATGCGCTGCTACAACGCTTTAACGCTGTCGATGGTACGCAGCTCCCCCCGGTGGTGGTAATGATCAGTGTGGGCGCGGCGGTCGGAGGGGCGTATTGCACAGTGTATATCGGCGTTACCGAGGGGAACAACGGTGTGGCGCACCTGGTGTGCCACAGCGTAAAATGATTCTGTAGGCTCCCGTGTTACTTCAACGGGGGCTCCGTTACAGTTGGAGGACTTGTGAGCTACAACTCTGATTTTGAGCGTGCATTCATTGAACGGAGTTTAATGCTTGTGCAGGACTACAAGGGACCGTTTGACGCTACGCTGCTTCTAAACTGCCTCCTTGGCTTGTTGGTAGTTCCAAAAGAATCCTGCCTCAAAGCGATCCCACTAACCCCGATTTCTGAACTCGGGACGTGGGGTATCAATCCGAGTGTAATCACGTCGTACGGGAAGTCGAGCGAGCCAGACAACAATCCACAGAACCTGCGAGGGCTGGTTTGGCGGCTTCGCAATTCAGTTGCCCACTTTCGCTTCAAGCCAGTACCAGCGAAGGGTGAAGTGGTGGCGTTCTGCTTTGCAGACAAAAGTGGGTTTCTTGCTACTGTTCCTCTGGCTGAGCTACGTATCTTCGTTGAGCGGCTCGCGTCGCACATTAAGAGCCTGTAAGGGCAAACATTGTATTGAACTGGGCCTTTGCTAAAAGCTGTGCGGGTTGGTTGCTTCGTAGTCCGAAATTTTCTTATTATTCTTATCACCCGTCGTCATTAAGCATAGAAGGACCTGGGAAATGAAGAAGAAATCTTGGGATATAGTGGAGACAAGAGGTGAGGAATACATTCAGATCAACCATCTTGAATTTTCGGACGGCGAGAGCTTTTTTTGGCTAGAGGTCCTTGTTGAGGGCATAGGTTTTGAAAGCAAGCTGCGCTGTGCGTTTGACATATCGGCTCTCCATCCTAGCGGCGGATGGCTTCCAAATTGGTCAGATTTCTTTGCCAGTCTTGAGTCAATATGCGAAGGAGCAATAACGAAGGCAATTCTGTCGAATGACGAATGCCATGGTGATGACTTCTCCCTTGAATTCAAGCCAACGTCCAACGAAATGAAGCCGGACACGACACGCTCGAATACCAATTCGTTTCCCTTTCCAGGCCCCCCATCCAGAAGTGAAACCGCAGACGTTGAGGTCACTCTCAAGTTTGTTGGAGAAGAATCATGCACCGATCTTACTCATACAATTTTTCTGGATATGATCGACGTAAGAACAGCCGCGACGAGCTTTATGGACGCTATTGATAGTTGGGGTCTCAAGTCGCATGTGTTTCATAGCGGAAAAGGCTTCGCTGATGCTCATCGAAGACTTGTGAATTTAGGGAAAGCGAAAGTTCGCTAATCACGTAGGACGCGGCAATCCACACGGCATCAGTCAATCCTGCCGCGTATGGCAGGTGCTCGATGCACTAATCGATTTTCATGCCTGACGCTTTCACCACCTTGCCCCAGCGCGCGATTTCGTTGCGCATTTTCTGGCCTAATTCTGCGGGTGGTGTCAGCGCGGGTTCCACACCAGCGGCAATGAGTTTGGCGCGGATTTCGTTATCGCGCAGCGCAGCGGCGAATTCGCTGTACAGCCGTTGCACCACGGCAGCGGGTGTTTTTGCCGGTACAAATATGCCGCTCCAGCCCTCGGATTCATAGCCGGGCAATCCCGCTTCGGCGATGGTCGGCAGATCGGGCAGCACCAGGGAGCGTTTCGCATTGGTCACGCCCAGTGCGCGCAGCCTGCCGGCTTTGATGAATGGCACCACCGCGGGCGCGCTGAGAAAAGCCAAGTGCACTTGTCCGGCGACTTGTTCGACCGCCGCCGGCCCGCCGCCCTTGTAGGGCACGTGCAGCAGCGTGATGCCGGTCATGGTTTTCAGTAACTCGCCTGCCAGATGCGACGGCGAGCCGTTGCCCGCTGAGCCGTAGGTGAGTTGGCCGGGACGCGCTTTGGCCAGAGCGATAAGCTCCTGCACCGATTTAACCGGCAGCGAAGGATGCGCGGTGAGTATGCTGGTGGTGATGAAGAGCTGCGCCACCGGGTCAAAATCGCGGATCATGTCGTAAGGGATTTTC
>CAMBCF010000022.1 GCA_945864585.1 Bordetella parapertussis
AAGCGCCCGCCGAGTATCACGCCGAGGATGCCATAGAACATCACGTCGTCGAGATCCTGCTGCTTCCACCGGCCGTTGGCATTGGCCTTGATGCGCAGTCGCCCGAACCACCACACCAGCGCGAAGCCCAGCACATACATCAAGCCGTACCAGCGCACGGCCAGCGGGCCGAGGCTGAAGACGATAGGGTCAAAACCGGGGTGTACAAACATGGGTATCGCGTCGCGTATGAGTTAAAATTCTGCTCCCATTATAAAGCCGCTTTCTGGAGAACCCCCATGGCCGCCGCCAAACCCCTCAACCAACGCAGCCAGCTCATCACCGCCGGTGTTGCGCGCTCGCCCAACCGCGCGATGCTGCGTGCAGTGGGTTTTGGCGACAACGATTTCGTCAAACCCATCGTCGGCGTCGCCAACGGCCATTCGACCATGAACCCGTGCAATGCGGGCATCCAGCCGCTGGTGGATCGCGCGATGGCCGCGTTGCATGAAGCGGGCGCGATGCCGCAGGTGTTTGGCGTGCCGACGATTACCGATGGCATCGGCATGGGTACGGAAGCCATGAAGTACTCGCTGGTATCCCGCGAAGTGATCGCCGATTGCATCGAGACCGCAGTCAACGGGCAGGCAATGGACGGCGTGCTGGTTTGCGGCGGCTGCGACAAGAACATGCCGGGGGGCATGATCGCGATGGTGCGCATGAACGTGCCGGCCATCTATGTCTACGGCGGCACCATCAAGCCCGGCAAGTGGAAAGGCATCGACCTTACCATCGTCAGCTCGTTCGAAGCCGTGGGCGCGTACGTCGCAGGCAAGATGAGCGACGAGGATTTTATCGGCATCGAAAAAAACGCCTGCCCGTCGGTGGGCGCGTGCGGCGGCATGTACACCGCCAACACCATGTCCAGTTCCTTCGAGGCGCTCGGCATGAGCATCCTCGGTTCGTCGCAGATGGCCGCGCCCGATGCGGAGAAAGCCGATTCCGCCGCCGACTCCGCGCGGGTGCTGGTCAACGCGATAAAAAAGGATATCAAGCCGCGCGATATCGTCACCCGCAAATCCATTGAAAACGCAGTGGCGCTGATCATGGCGACCGGCGGCTCCACCAACGCCGTGCTGCACTACCTCGCCATCGCACACGCCGCGCAGGTGAAATGGACGATTGACGATTTCGAACGCGTGCGCCGCAAAGTGCCGGTGCTGTGCGATCTCAAACCGTCTGGACGTTATGTGGCGGTGGATTTCCATCGCGCGGGCGGCGTGCCGCAGGTGCTGAAAATGCTGTTACAGCGCGGGCTGCTGCACGGCGGGTGCATGACCATCAGCGGCCAGACCATGGCGCAGGCGCTGGCGGATATCCCCGACCATCCGCGCACCGATCAGGATGTGATCCGGCAGTGGGACAACCCGATGTACAAAAAAGGCCACCTCGCCATACTCAAAGGCAATCTCTCGCCCGAAGGATGCGTCGCCAAAATCACCGGCTTGAAATCGCCGAAGATCACCGGCCCCGCGCGCGTGTTTAATTCCGAGCGTGAGACCATGGATGCGATCATGGCGAAAAAGATCAGGCCGGGTGACGTGGTCGTAATCCGCTACGAAGGCCCGAAAGGCGGCCCCGGTATGCAGGAAATGCTGGCGCCCACCGCCGCGCTGATCGGCCAGGGCCTCGGTGAATCGGTGGGCTTGATTACCGATGGGCGTTTCTCCGGCGGCACCTGGGGCATGGTGGTCGGTCACGTTTCACCTGAGGCGTACGTGGGCGGCCCGATCGCACTGGTGAAGGAAGGCGATTCCATCACCATTGACGCTATAAAACTTCTGATTCAATTAAATATTTCCGCCAGGGAAATGGCTGCGCGCAAAAAGAAATGGAAGCAGCCCAAGCCGCGTTACACGCGTGGTGCGCTGGCGAAGTTTATGAATACGGTGTCGAGTGCGAGCACGGGTGCAGTTACGGATTGACGGCAGGCGGCGCCCTACCACTGGCCAATAATGACGCCGCCAACAGACTTGCGATCATCCTGTTTGAGAACCTGTGCGTCACTCATCGTGATCCGGTTATGTCGCTGCCGCATCCAGGTGCATTGTTCAAACACGACAAATAATCTGCGCGCAACTGATCGCACATGATGAACAGGATGTTGCGCACCGCTGCCATGGCGCTCAGTCCGCGCGTATGCCCGCTTCGCGCGCTACTTTGGACCAGCGTGCGAGTTCGGAGCGGATCAATGTCCCAAACGCCTCGCTCCCACCTTCCGCCGCAGCCGCCATACCAAGCGTCGCAACCCGCTCCTTGATGTCCGGCGATGCCCCGATTTTTGCGATCTCGCTCGCCATTCTCCCGATGATGGCCTTCGGCGTTGCGCGTGGCGCGACCAGTCCTTGCCACGAGCGTATCTCGATACCGGCATAGCCAAGCTCGACCATGGTCGGCACCTCGGAAAATGCCGGCAACCGGCGCGGCGCGGGCGTAGCCAGCGCGCGCAGCCTGCCCGACTGGATGTGCGGGCTGGCCGCCGGCGTCGCTGCAAACATCATGTCCACCTGTTCGCCAACGACTGCGGACACGCCCTGCACAGCACCTTTAAACGGCACGTGCCGGATATCGATGTCTGTGTATCGTTTGAAAAATTCTCCCGACAGGTGCGCGGGCGTGGCACTGCCGCCGGATGCGAATGTAATCCGATCCGGCTGTGATTTAGCTGGGGCGACAATATCCTTAACCGATTTCCACGGAGACGATGCACGCACGACCAGCAAGTGAGACTCCCAATTGGTCTGGATCACCGGTGCTAAGTCGGCAACCATGTCAAAGGGAACATTGGGCAGCAGAGTGGGTGCGAGCAGGTTGGGCAGTGAAATGATGCCGAATGTATAGCCGTCGGGCGTGGCCTTGGCCACGGCGTTGAGACCTATCGTGCCAATCGCCCCAGGGCGGTTCTCAACTACAACCGGCTGACCAAGGGCGGCAACTAGCCGTTCGCCGAAGATGCGCGCCACGACATCCGGCGGAGAACCCGGCGCGGACGACACAATCATGCGGATGGGCTTGTTCGGATAGACGGGCGGCGCGGCGGCCTGCGCAACGAAGGTTAGCGGCAAAATAGCTGAAGCCAATAATGCGTGATTCCAGTTGAATGTCATGTTGCGCCTCCGGTTGCGCCGGGCGTCTGCCAGCATGGGTCGCATTAGACCACGGTGCTTCGTCCCGATGTAAGATGGCAAAGTAATAACTACGATAGATAGCGCGGGATGAAACCTTGGATTTCACCATCGGCCCCCGGTTCGATGGCAAGCTCGATCCCGCGCTGGCATTTCGCCCATTGTTCCGCCACGATTTCGTCGTCGCGGTGCGCAGGAGACATCCGCTGCGCGACGCGCGCTCGCTCACCCCCCTGCCACTGGTGCCATGTGATGGCGCATGAGTCGTTCGAGGACGTAGCGGTTGCGGCAGAGATGAGCCGGCTCTACGTCAACATCAAAGTGGATCGCGAAGAGCGCCCTGACCTTGATCAGATTTACCAGACTGCGCATCACATGCTCACGCAAACATTTCTAATAGCACGGGATGCCACAACGCCAGATCCACCTTCCCGATTTTGCCGGTCAGGCGAGTTTTGTCGACGCTGCGAATCTGATCGAGCAGTACACGTCCTCGCTTGCCTTGCAGGTGGATTTCCGGACGGCAGCCCAGCGCTTGGCCTTTGCTGGTGATTGGCGCAACGATGACGCGCGGCAATGTATCATTCATGTCATCAGGGGAGACCACGAGCGCCGGACGTGTCTTCTTGATTTCCGTGCCGATGGTTGGGTCGAGATTGACCCAGTAAACCTCGCCACGCTTTACCACGCCCAATCCTTGTCGTCGCCCGGAAGCACATCGGGCCAATCGGACCATCGGGCGGCTGTTTCCTTGTTTGCAACAAAGTTGTCGAACCAGCCGGCGCGCGGCGCACGCACCGGTTCGATTACCAGCCGCCCATCGTCAATGTGAAGCTCGATCTCGTTCTCAATACGGCATGCCGCCAACAGCGCAGCGGGAATCAGCACGCCGCGTGAATTGCCAATTTTTCGCACTGTAGTTCGCATGGCCATTGCCTCCGCAAAATAATAACAATGTTATTACATTTTAACCTCGTGTGCAAGCAGCGATTCTGGACTGCTCGGAAGCAGCCGGTCGTGGAGGACGGCTTGGGTGGGGTCGAAACCGCCGGCTCACGTTTTTCCAATGCTGTCACTCGCGCGGCGCATGTTCCAACCCAGCCTGTGACAGAATCCGCAGGAATTAGCGGAACCGCCATGCCCAATCGCCTCGCCCACGAAACCAGTCCCTACCTTCAGCAACACGCCGATAACCCCGTCGACTGGTATGCGTGGGGCGAGGAAGCGCTAGCACGTGCGCGTGCAGAGGACAAGCCGATTCTGCTGTCGGTCGGCTACTCCGCATGCCACTGGTGCCATGTGATGGCGCATGAATCGTTCGAGGACACGGCGGTGGCGGCGGAGATGAACCGGCTCTACGTCAACATCAAGGTCGATCGCGAAGAGCGACCCGACCTTGATCAGATTTATCAGACTGCGCATCAACTGCTCACGCAGCGCAACGGCGGCTGGCCGCTGACGATGTTTTTGATGCCCGACGGCACGCCTTTTTTCGGCGGCACGTATTTCCCGAAGACGCCGCGTTACAACATGCCGGGGTTTTTGGATCTGCTGCCGCGCATTGAACAGGCGTATCGCGAACAGCGTACGGAAATCGGCAAACAAAATGCATCGCTGATGGCGGCGATGGCGGGCACCGTGCCGGTTGCTGCCGCTGCCGGTGAATTCCAGCATGCGCCGGTGACGAAGGCAGTACAGGAATTCGCGCAGGTGTTTGATCGTGAACACGGCGGCATCGGCCGCGCGCCGAAATTCCCGCACCCGTACGAGCTGGCATATTGCCTGCGCTGGCACGCGCTGGAGGGCGACACCGATCGTGACAAGATCGGCCTCGACATCACGCACACCACGCTCACGCAAATGGCCGAAGGCGGCATCTACGATCATCTGGGCGGCGGCTTTGCGCGCTACAGCGTCGATGACACCTGGACTATTCCGCACTTCGAGAAAATGCTCTACGACAACGGGCCGCTGCTGGCGCTCTACAGCGATGCCTGGCTGGTGACGCAAGCGCCGCGCTACAAGTCCGTTTGCGCGGAAACGGCGGCGTGGGTGATGCGCGAAATGCAGCATAGCGACGGTGGCTACTACTCGTCGTTCGACGCCGATTCGGAACACGTCGAAGGCAAGTTTTACGTGTGGACGCCGGACGAAGTAAAGGCGCTGCTCACGCCCGAAGAATACGCCGTTGCAGCGCCGCACTACGGTCTCGATGGCGCTTCCAATTTCGAGCATGAGTTTTGGCATTTGCGCGTCGTGCAGCCGTTGCCTGATGTTGCTGCGACGCTCAACTTGCCGCTGGCCGATTGCGAATCGCTGCTCGCGGCCGCGCGCGCGAGGCTGCTCACGCTACGCAACACGCGCATCTGGCCCGGCCGCGACGAAAAAATCCTCACCAGCTGGAATGCGCTGATGATCAAGGGCATGGCGCGAGCGGCGCGCGTGTTCAATCAACCCGCGTGGCTCGCCTCCGCGCAAAGCGCGCTGGATTTCATCCACCGCACCTTGTGGCAGGATGGCCGCCTGCTCGCCACCTGCAAGGACGGCAAGGCGCATCTGAATGCCTATCTCGACGACTACGCGTTTTTGCTGGATGCGCTGCTGGAGTTGATGCAGACCGAGTTTGGTGCCGATGATCTGCAATTCGCACGCGCGCTCGCGGATTGCCTGCTTGAGCAATTCGAGGATCGCGAGCACGGTGGTTTTTTCTTTGTGAGTCACGATCACGAAAAACTTATCCACCGCAACAAGCCGGGCCACGACCACGCCACGCCATCCGGCAACGGCATCGCTGCGTTTGCGCTGCAACGGCTGGGGCATATGATCGGCGAGCTGCGTTATATCGAAGCCGCCGAGAGCGCTATCCGCCTGTTTTACGGCGCGATGCAGCGTCAGCCCAGCGGCTTTGTGAGTTTGCTCACCGCGCTGGAAGAAGCGCTGACGCCACCGAGCGTCGTGGTGTTGCGCGGGGAAGCGCCCGTGCTCGACGAATGGCAACGTGCGCTCGCCGCGCGGTATCGTCCGCACACATTGGTGTTTGCCTTGAGCAACCATCTCAGCGGCCTGCCGCCCAGCCTGAACAAGCCGGCGTCGGTACACGAAGTCAACGCGTGGCTTTGCCGAGGCGTTAGTTGCTTGCCGCCAACCTCGAATTTGGGCACAATCGAGCGCTTGCTGGATCAGGCGCCTTAATAAATCTTCATAGAAACAAAACCTTACAAGGAAATATCGAAATGAAATCTGTGATCTCGGCCTCTGCCGTAGCCTTGGGATTGCTGCTCGCGGGCGGTGCGCAGGCTGACGAAAAACTTGCGCGGGCCAACGGCTGCATGACTTGCCATCAGATCGACAAAAAAATTCTCGGCCCCGGCTTCAAGGAAATCGCGAACAAATACCGCGGCGCCGCGGGCGCCGAAGCCGCGTTGGTGAAAAAGACTAAAGACGGTGGCAAAGGCGCCTGGGGCGAGATGATTATGCCGCCCAATGCCCATGTAAAAGATGCTGACATTGCGACCATGGTGAAGTGGATCATGAGCCTGAAGTAAAGCGTGCAAGGTTTAAAAAAAAGCCGGCGCAAGCCGGCTTTTTTGTGGGGCTGAAGCGAAAAAACAGGCGCTAGAAAAATGCCAGCGCGCGGGCTTCGATACTCTGCCGCGGCGGCGCACCCGGCGGCGTTGCCGGATCGGTAAAGGCGGTGTGTGCAGTAAAGCGCGCACGGCCGTCCTTCGCCGAATCATAGACCTTGAACACCAGCGCTTCGTCGCGCGTCATTTTGGGGAAGTAAATCCAGCGATGCGCCGGATTGTAGGCGAGGCGATAGGTCTGGCCGACGCGGGTGGGGTAACGACGTTCGGCGATCAGCAAATCCTCAAACGCGATGGTGCGCGCGTCGGCCATGGCCAGCGGATTCGACTCGATGGGCTGGTTGATCGCGCGCCACACCTGAATGATCGCAAAGCGCCGCTGCAGCAGTTCATCGGCTTCATCCGGCAGCAGATCGCGCACGCGCTGCGGCCCTGACCATTCGGTGTAATCGTTGTGGGCGGAAATCACCGGTTCGCGGATCAAACGCGCCTCGCGTTCGGTTTGATCGCCGGAGCGCAGCGTGTGATCGAACAACACCACGCGTGTGGCCCCTGATTCGCGCTGGATCAGGTCCTCGACTTCACGGTAATAGACAGACTTTAATTCCTGCTCGTCGAAAAAACTTTGCACCGCGGTTTTGTGCTCAACAAACACGAAGCCGCTTTCTTCCAGCTTGAACGTCGCCGCCAGCGGCCGGCCATTCTCCATGGGCATCGGACGCGATTCGATCTGGCCTTGGCGCCGCCGGCTGAGGTCGCCGGGGCCAAAGGTTTCGTTGACCAGTTTTTCGCCGCTGTTCAGCGTGTACGGTATTTCGATTAGCGTTTGCGCAATTTGCTCGTGGGGCGCGTTCATGGTTTCACCTTTTGCAGGGAGCTGATGCGCAAGACTAGGCCATCTACGGGTGCTTGGTCAAATCAACACTGGTCACTTACCTCGAGCCCTGGGCGGGGGTTGAGGTTCGCGGCAAGCCTGCGCGCAAAGCGGGCCGCCGCGTTTGACATCCCCCACAGCGCGAACGATAATCAATTTCACTTACAAACAACAGCTGGCCGACGGAGGAGAAATCATGGACCGCAGACAGTTAATCAAGGTAGCTGCAGCAGTAGCAACGGCATTGGCAGTGGCCGCTTGTGGCGACAAAGCACCGCCGCCCGCGCCCAAAGCAGAGGCGCCAAAGGCGCCTGAAGTGCTGATCGTAAAAATAGGCTCGGCGTCACCGCTTACCGGGCCGCAGGCGCACATCGGCATCGACATCCGCAACGGCGTGCAACTGGCGATTGAAGACGCCAACAAAGCCGGCGTCAGCATAGGCGGCAAGGCGGTAAAGCTGGAGTTGGTGGCGGAAGACGACGAAGCGAATCCGACCAAGGCCACCACGGTGGCGCAAAAACTCGTCGATGCCAAGGTGTCGGCGGTGGTTGGACACTTTAACTCCGGCGCATCGATACCCGCGTCGAAGATTTACGCCGACGCCGGCATACCGCAAATCTCGCCCTCGTCCACCAATCCCGATTACACTTTGAAGGGTTACAAAACCACGTTTCGCGTGGTTGCGCATGACGGCCAGCAGGGGCCGACGCTGGGCCGTTTCGCGCTCGACAACCTGAAAGCAAAAACCATCGCGGTGATCGATGACAGCACGGCTTATGGACAAGGCTTGGCGGATAATTTCGAGGCTACAGTGAAAGCCGGCGGCGCCAAGGTGGTGGCGCGCGAGCACACCACCGATAAAGACACCGATTTCAAAGCAATCCTCACCAAGATCAAGGGCAGAAATCCTGATCTGATCATGTTCGGCGGTATTGATCCGCAGGCCGGACCGATGAAAAAACAAATGGCCGAGCTGGGTATCAAGGCGCGGTTTATCGGCGGCGACGGCATGCAGACGCCGAACTTCATCAAGCTTGCGGGTGATGCTGCCGAGGGCACGATAGCGTCGATTCCCGGACTGCCGAAAGAAAAAATGCCCGGCGGCACGGCGTTCCTTGCGAAATTCAAAGCCAAGTTCAATGCCGAGGTGGAGCTGTTTGCGCCGATGGGCTACGACGCGGTGATGGTGCTGATCGAGGCGATGAAGCGCGCCGGGTCGTCTGATCCCGCGAAGTTCCTGGCCGAAGTGGGCAAGACCGATTACAAGGGCGTGATCGGACCGATCGCGTTTGACGACAAGGGCGACTTGAAAAACGGCCCCATCACAATGTATGTGGTGAAGGGCGGCAAGTGGGAAGCGCTGGAAACCGTAATCCCCGGCGTGGCGCCCGCAGCGGCAGCCAAAGCAGAAGCCCCCAAGGAAGCAGCGAAGAAGTAAAGAGTCCCGTCATTCGAGACTGAAAAACGGCGTCCTAGCGGCGCCGTTTCTTTTTTGCGCACAGGCATGATATTGGTAGCGCTTTGATGTGATCCATGGACATCTTTCTCCAACAGATACTGAACGGCCTGCTGCTAGGCAGTATCTATGCGCTGGTGGCGCTGGGTTACACCATGGCCTACGGCATTTTGGGATTGATCAATTTCGCGCACGGCGATATCGTCATGGTCGGCGCGCTGGTATCACTGTCGGTGGTGATGGCGCTGGGATCAAGCTTGCCGGTGGTGATGGTGCTGCTGATCGCCACCGCAGCCGCCATCGTGGTGTGCCTGGCGCTGGGGCTCTTGATGGAGCGCGCCGCGTACCGCCCGCTGCGCGGCGCGCCACGGCTGGCGCCGTTAATTACCGCCATCGGCGTGTCCATTCTTATCCAGTATTCGGCGGCGCTGGTGTGGGGCAAGCAGTATCTTTCGATGCCGGAAATCATCAAGCCCGGTATCCTCAAATTCGGCGGCGCGCAAATCACCACCCTGCAGGCTTTTATTTTCGTACTGGCCTGCGCGATCATGGCGGCGCTGCTGTGGTTTGTGAAAGCCAGCCGCATGGGACGCGCGATGCGCGCCACCGAACAAAACCCCGAGGTTGCCGGCCTGATGGGCGTCGACACCAATCGCGTGATCGCTTTCACCTTCGCGCTGGGCGCCTCTATCGGCGCCATCGCCGGCGTGATGGTGCTGCTCTACTATGGTCAGGGTCATTATTTCATGGGCTTCATGCTCGGGCTTAAAGCGTTTACCGCCGCGGTGCTCGGCGGCATCGGCAATATTCCCGGTGCGATGCTGGGCGGCTTGTTGCTGGGCCTGATCGAGAGTCTGGCAGCGGGTTACATCGGCGACATTACCGGGGGCCTGTTCGGCAGCAATTACCGTGACGTATTCGCGTTTCTGGTGCTGGTGCTGGTGCTGATGCTGCGGCCTTCGGGGTTGATGGGGGTGCGCAGTGGGGATAGGGCTTAATCTGTGTTCATCTGTGTAAATCTGTGGCAAAAAAGTCCTTGACCTTAAAGCGCGCCGCCTTCTACGCAGCAATTGTCATCGCATTGGTTGCGCTGCCCTTCGTGATCGACGCTGCCCTCGGGCGCGCCTGGGTTCGCATCACTGCGCTGGCGTTGTTGTTTGTGATGCTGGCGCTGGGGCTGAATATTGTGGTTGGTTTCGCGGGATTACTCGATCTGGGCTACATCGCGTTTTTTGCGGTGGGCGCGTACTGTTATGCGTTACTGGCGTCGCCCCAGCTTGGCATACACGGGTCGTTTCTGGTGTTGTTGCCGTTGAGCGCGATGGTAGCAGCGGTCTTCGGTGTGCTGCTCGGCGCACCAACGCTGAAGCTGCGCGGCGATTATCTCGCCATTGTTACGCTCGGCTTTGGCGAAATCATCCGCATTTTTCTGAACAACCTTAATCGACCCGTCAATATCACCAATGGACCGCAGGGCATTACGCTCATCGATCCTTTGCAGGTGGCGGGAATTTCGCTCGCGAAAACCTATACGGTTGGCGGCCTCACGATTGCGCCCGTGCATATGTATTATCTTGTTTTTCTGGGGTGTGCGTTGCTGACCATATTCATTTCGCTGCGCCTGGAAAACTCGCGCATCGGCCGCGCCTGGGTCGCGATACGCGAAGACGAACTCGCCGCAGCCGCGATGGGCATCAACACGCGCAACGTCAAACTGCTGGCGTTTGCGATGGGCGCGACCTTTGGCGGCGTGGCGGGCGCACTGTTCGCTTCGTTTCAGGGTTTCATCAGTCCGGAGAGTTTCACTCTCCTCGATTCGATAATGGTTTTGTGCATGGTGGTGCTGGGCGGCATGGGCAACGTCGGCGGCGTGGTACTGGGTGCGATTCTGCTCACGGCGCTGCCCGAAGCGCTGCGCTACATCGGCCCGCTGCAGCAGCAATGGCTGGGCCGCGTTTACATCGATCCGTCGGATCTACGCATGTTGCTGTTTGGCTTGGCGCTGGTATTGATGATGTTGTTCCGTCCGGCGGGATTGTGGCCTTCAAAAACGCGGCGCCGCGAACTGGTGGCGGAGAAAAGCAGTGGCTGAACCGTTGCTTGCCGTCGACGGCATTCGCAAGCGCTTCGGCGGCTTGAATGCGCTGGACGGCATTTCGCTGGCGGTAGAGCGCGGCGAAATTTTCGGCTTGATCGGTCCCAATGGCGCAGGCAAAACCACGCTGTTCAATATCCTGACCGGCGTTTATCACGCTGATGGCGGTGAGTTTACTTTCGCCGGCAAGCGCTTGTCGGGACTGCCGTCGCATCGCGTGGCCGAAGCGGGCATTGCACGCACCTTCCAGAATATTCGCCTCTTCGCCAATATGACCGCACTGGAAAACGTGATGGTCGGACGCCACGTGCGCACGCGCGCGGGGGTGCTGGGCGCGGTGCTGCGATCATCCGCCACGCGCACTGAGGAAGCCGCCATCGAACAGCGCGCTCACGAACTGCTGGATTATTGCGGCATTGCGCGCCACGCCAACGCGCTCGCGCGAAATCTGGCGTACGGCGATCAGCGCCGCCTGGAAATCGCCCGCGCACTCGCCACCGACCCCAAGTTGCTGGCGCTGGACGAACCCGCCGCCGGCATGAACGCCACCGAAACCGCCGCTTTGAAACAGCTGCTCGAACGCATACGCCGAGACGGTGTCACCCTGTTGCTGATCGAGCACGACGTGAAGCTGGTGATGGGCCTGTGCGACCGCGTCGCGGTGCTCGACTATGGCCAGAAAATTGCCGAAGGCGCGCCCGCCGTAGTGCAGCGCGATCCGAAGGTGATCGAAGCCTACCTGGGAGTCGCCGTTGCTTGAGGTCCGCGGACTCCAAGTGGCGTACGGCGGCATCAACGCCGTCAAAGGCATCGACCTTGACGTGCGTGCAGGCGAATTGGTTACACTCATCGGCGCGAATGGGGCGGGCAAATCCACCACCTTGAAAGCGCTGTCCGGGTTGCTTAAGCCCGCGGCAGGCAGCGTGCGTTACGACGGGCAGGACATCACCGGCACGCCCGCATTCGAGCTGGTGCGGCGTGGCGTGGCGCTGGTACCCGAAGGCCGTGGCGTGTTCGCGCGCCTCACCGTCGAAGAAAACCTCGCCATGGGCGCTTACATCCGCGACGACCCTGCCGCCATAGCCGCCGACCGCGAGCACGCCTACGCTACCTTTCCGCGCCTCGCCGAGCGGCGCCGGCAACTCGCCGGCACGCTCTCCGGCGGTGAACAGCAAATGCTCGCCATCGCGCGCGCGCTGATGTGCAAGCCGCGGTTGTTGTTGCTGGACGAGCCCAGCATGGGTCTGGCGCCGCTGGTTGTGGAAAAAATATTTGAAACCATACGCGCGGTGGCGCGCGACGGCGTAACGCTGCTGTTGATTGAGCAAAACGCGCGCCTCGCACTGCAAACCTGTGACCGCGGCTACGTGATGGAAAGCGGCTTGATTACCTTAAGCGGCGAAGCCAAGGCGCTGCTCGACAATCCCGAGGTGCGGCGCGCGTATCTGGGCGAATAAGCGTGGTTTCAACGGCGGCTGGATTTGCGCAGCGCAGGATTCAGCTTATCGATATCCGCCTGAACCTGCTCGCGGCTGCGCTCGTAAACAATCTCGCGCCCCATCAC
Organism: Bordetella parapertussis; assembly: GCA_945864585.1. GTDB lineage: Bacteria > Pseudomonadota > Gammaproteobacteria > Burkholderiales > SG8-41 > UBA5216. The sequence continues at coordinate 12,738 of CAMBCF010000022.1, forward strand.
GCTGCCGACGTAAGCCTGCCCGGTGCGCGTGGGTGTCAATGCGCAGCGGACGCTGTGCACGCCCTCACCGAGCACAACCTCGATGTGGTCAGGCCGCTTGTTCAGCACCACGACTTCCATGAATTGGCGGGTTTCGGTGACGCGAACTTTGATCTTTTCGTCGTTCATAGCGAGGCTCCGTGAACCGCTGTGGCGTTGATTGATGCTGCAGGGGAAGACTACTCCTAAATGCGAACGCTATTGGGCACGTCAGCGCCAGATGAATAATGCCACGATGCCGAAAATGGCAGCGGCAGCGGCACCTGCCAGCCAGAGAACACGAACCCGGTTTACCTCGATGCGCCTGATGAGCTGCGTGTTCTGCTCTGCCAGCGCCTTGATCAGTTCCGAGGACGCAAGCATCTGGTCATGCAGATCAGCCGAAGCGGCCTCTAACGCCGCGATGCGCAACTGGAGCGCGGCGATAGCCCGAGCTTCCGGTGTAAGGGCCGGCTGCGCAGTCGGTGCTTCCGTCTCCGCCGCCGGCGGCTTTTTGGCGATAACGTTCCACAGTTTCTTCGCGCCATCGGCGACCTTGGGCGCGTTGCTGATCACATCCGCCCAAGGAACACTTTGCAGTACCGTAAGCCAACCTATAGGCATAAACACACCTTTCTGGTTACGCAGCGCGCTTCTGCGTCCGCCTTGAACCGGTGGTTAAAGGTCGCGAATGATGCTCGGCATAGGCGTCGAGCAGTCGGCGAATCATCCGCTGATACTGCGTGTTGTTCTTCTGCGCCTCGGTTTTGAAAAAGTCAACGCTACGCTTGCTCAGAGCGATGGTGACCTTGACGCCTTCGTCCTGAAACACAAGCTCCTCAGGCCGAGGAAGGAAGTCAGCTACGACCTTGGGGCTTCCGAGGGGTTCATTCGTGTAATTTATTTTCGCGCTCATAGATTTGTTTGCCCTTCCGCGAAGGATACGCGATGCTTTGTCTGGTTCTCGCTATCTTTCTTCGGATCCCATTCAAACCGCGCCTTGGCCATGCGAAAGGCTACCACAAGTATGGGCATTTAACCATACGATCATATGGCTTTCGTACACGATGCATCGCGACCTCTAACGTTCCGGTTTTGGCGCACGGAACGCATCGGCCAACAATCGGCGTTTGCCCAGCTACTTTACGGTACCGGCATGCGCATTAGCGAAGGGCTGCGATTGCGGGTCCAGGATGTGGATTTCGAGCGTCGCACGATCATTGTGCGTGAGGGCAAGGGCGGAAAAGACCGTGCGCTGATGCTGCCGCAGCGGCTGATTCCTGCGTTGCGTGAGCAGTTAGCGCGCGCCCGTGTGTTGTGGAGCGCGGATCAGGCAGAAGGCCGCTCCGGAGTTGAGTTGCCAACCGTTTGTTTTTAAATTCTTTTTATGCCAACCAATCCTTGGCCACCAAAAACTTCTCATACAGCGCCGCTTCTCGCGACCCTGCCTCGGGCTTCCAGTCATAGCGCCAGTTCACCACCGGCGGCAGCGACATGAGTATGGATTCCGCGCGTCCACCGGATTGCAGGCCGAACAGCGTGCCGCGGTCGTAGACCAGGTTGAATTCAACATAGCGTCCGCGCCGGTACGCCTGAAATGCGCGTTCGCACTCGCCGTACGGCAGCGCGCGCCGGCGCTCGACGATGGGCGCGTAGGCTTTGAGGAAATGATCGCCCACGCTCTGCGTCAGGCGCAGGCAGGTGTCGAAATCCGGCGCATGCACATCGTCGTAGAAAATGCCGCCGATGCCGCGTGGCTCGTTGCGGTGCTTTAAAAAAAAGTAATCGTCGCACCACTTTTTGTATTGGGGGTGCAGGTGTGCGCCAAAGGGCGCGAGTGCGTGGTAACAGGTCTGATGAAAGTGGCGCGCGTCGTCCTCGAAGCCGTAATAGGGCGTCAAGTCCATGCCGCCGCCGAACCACCACACCGGTGGCGCATCTTCCTTGAGCGCGCAGAAAAACCGCACGTTCATGTGTACCGTCGGCACAAACGGATTGCGCGGGTGCAGCACCAGCGATACGCCCAGCGCTTCAAACGCGCGGCCCGTGAGTTCGGGGCGGGCGACGGATGCCGACGGCGGCAAACCCTGCCCGAACACGTGCGAAAAGCCGACGCCGGCACGCTCGAATAATGAGCCTTGTTCGAGGATGCAGGTGACGCCGCCGCCACCCTGCGGTCGCGACCACACGTCTCGGGAGAAGGTGCTGCTGTCGAGCGCGGTAAGCGCGTCGACGATGCGTATTTGCAGACCTTCGAGATAAGTTTTTACCTGAACGGTATCCATGATGGTCAAGGATACCTCAGCGCGACAGCGGCGTTACAGCTTGCGTGCGTTGTCCGTGGCACGGGTTGCGCGATAGCCGATGTCCCGCCGCAGTTGCATGCCGTCAAAGCTGATTTGAGCGGCGATTTCGTAGGCGCGTTTTTGCGCCATGCGCACGCTGTGGCCGAGCGCGGTGACGCACAGCACGCGCCCGCCGCTGGTAACGACCGTCTCGCCGCCGTTGCCCCCGCCGTTACGCCTCAACGCGGTGCCGGCGTGGAACACGTGGTAATCCGCACCCTCCTGCGGTAATCCGCGAATCACGTCGCCACTGCGCGGACGGTCCGGGTAGCCGTGCGCGGCGAGCACCACGCCGAGTGCGACGCGCGTATCCCATTCAGCTTCAATTTGGTCGAGCGTGCCATCGATGGCGTGTTCAATTAAATCCACCAGGTCGCTCTTCAGGCGCATCATGATCGGCTGGGTTTCGGGATCGCCCAGGCGGCAATTGAACTCGAGCGTGTTGATGTTGCCGTCTTTGGTGATCATCAATCCCGCGTAGAGAAAGCCGCTGTAGCGTATGCCGTCTTTTTCCATGCCGGCGAGTGTGGGCATGATGACTTCACGCATCACCTTGGCATGGATGCGGGGTGTGACCACCGGCGCCGGCGAATACGCACCCATGCCGCCGGTGTTGGGGCCGAGGTCGCCGTCGCCCAGCCGCTTGTGATCCTGACTGCTGGCCAGCGCCAGTGCGTGTTTGCCGTCGGCAAGCACGATAAAGCTGGCTTCTTCGCCTTCGAGAAACGCTTCGATCACCACCCGCGCACCCGCCGCTCCCATTTTGTTGTCGACCAGCATCATGTCCACCGCGGCGTGTGCTTCGGCGAGGGTCGTCGCGACGATAACGCCCTTGCCGGCAGCAAGGCCGTCGGCCTTGACCACAATCGGCGCGCCTTGCTGGTTGATGTAGGCGTGCGCTTGCGCCACATCGCTGAAAGTGGCGTAAGCAGCGGTCGGGATACCGTGGCGCGCCATGAAACTTTTACAAAAATCTTTGGAGCTTTCGAGCTGCGCTGCGCGCTGGGTGGGGCCGAAGATGCGCAGCCCAGCCGCGCGAAACGCGTCCACCACGCCGGCCGCGAGCGCAGCTTCCGGGCCGACTATCGTCAGTAAGATATTGTTTTTAATGACAAAATCTATCAGGTCCTCGGTGCGCGTCAGCGCCACGTTTTCAATCCCCTGCTCACGCGCGGTGCCCGCGTTGCCGGGGGCGACATAAACTTTGGAGGCCCGCGCGGATTGCAACACGCGCCACGCCAGCGCATGTTCGCGGCCACCGGAACCGATAACGAGGATTTTCATGAGGTCGTGAGGCGTGAGGTGTGAGAAGTGAGGCGTAGCGCCATCCCGGTGGTTCTCGTGTCACTCCATTCGCGCCTCACACCTCTCGCCTCACGATTTCAATGTCTAAAATGCCGCACGCCGGTGTAAACCATTGCCATGCCGTGCTCATCAGCAGCGGCGACTACTTCATCGTCACGCACACTGCCGCCGGGCTGAATGATCGCCGTAGCGCCTGCCGCAGCCACCACATCGACACCATCACGAAACGGAAAGAACGCATCCGAGGCAACCACCGAGCCTTTCAGCGAGAGCTGGGCATGGCCTGCTTTGATCGATGCGATGCGCGCGGAATCGATGCGGCTCATCTGCCCCGCGCCTACACCCAGCGTCCGGCCGTCGCCGCAGAACACGATGGCGTTGGATTTCACATACTTGGCCACGCGCCATGCGAACAGCAGGTCCGCTAGTTGCCGTGGCGTGGGTTTGACTTTAGTGACCACCTTCAAATCTACCGCCGCTACATTCTTGTTATCCGCCGACTGCATCAGCAAGCCGGAGCCGATGCGCTTGACGTCAGCCCCATTACGCCCCTGCGCCCAAGCGGTGGCGGCGCCCGGCTGCACGCCTGCCAGCGAGATTTCGAGCACGCGCAGATTGGCTTTTGCGGCCAGCACGCCAAGCGCATCGCCGGCATAGGCCGGCGCAATCAACACTTCGACAAACTGTTTACTCATCGCTTGCGCGGCATTCCTATCCAGCGGACGGTTGAAAGCGATGATGCCGCCGAACGCCGAGGCCGGGTCGGTGGCAAACGCTTTGGCGTACGCATCGGCACCATCGCGGCCGAGCGCCACGCCGCAGGGATTGGCGTGCTTGACGATCACGCAAGCCGCTTCGTCGAAGGACTTGACGCATTCCCACGCCGCGTCGGCGTCGGCGAGGTTGTTATACGAAAGTTCCTTGCCCTGCAGTTGCCGCGCCGTCACCAATGAACCGGGCGCGGGGTACAAGTCACGATACAGCGCAGCGCGCTGATGCGGGTTTTCGCCGTAGCGCAAGTCCTGCAGTTTTACAAAGCGCCCGTTGGCCTGCGCCGGAAACTCGCTGCGCGTGCCGTCCGCCTGCCACGACGACAGATAGTCGCTGATGGCGGCGTCGTAATTCGAAATGCGGTTGAATGCGGCCACTGCGAGTGCAAATCGCGTGCCTTCCGACAGCGCGCCGTTACGCTCGAGTTCATCGAGCACCGCGGGATATTGCTCGGCATCCGTCACTACACCGACACCGCGCCAGTTTTTGGCGGCGGAACGCACCATCGCCGGACCGCCGATGTCGATGTTCTCGATCGCCTCTTCCAATGTGCAATCCGCCCTGGCGACCGTGCTCTCGAACGGATACAGGTTGACCACCAGCAAATCAATCGCGGGGATGCCGGCTGCCTCGATCGCGCGCAAGTGCGCTGCGTCGTCGCGCCGCGCCAGCAGCCCGCCGTGAATTTTGGGGTGCAGCGTTTTCACCCGGCCATCGAGCATTTCGGGAAAGCCGGTGTAGTCGGCGACCTCAGTGACTTTCAATCCCGCCGCGGTGAGCGTCTTCGCGGTGCCGCCGGTGGACAGCAGCGACACGCCGAGTTTGGCTAACCCGCGCGCAAATTCCACCAGCCCGGTCTTGTCGGAAACGCTGAGCAGCGCCTGCTTGATCATGGCTATTAGAATCGAGGGCTGAGGACTGAGGACTTAGGACTGAGCAGAACCGTGGGGTCGCTTAGTCCTCAGTCCTTAGTCCTCAATCCTGCCCTTCAGAACTTGATGCCGTGCGCCTTCATCTTCTTGCGCAGCGTGTTGCGATTGAGCCCCAGCATCTGTGCGGCATGCGTCTGGTTGCCGCGCACGCGCGTGAGCACGGATTCGAGCAGCGGCTTTTCGACGCAGTTGATCACCATGTCGTAAACGCCACTGGCTTTTTCCCCTTCCAGATCCTTAAAGTAGCCGTCGATGGCCTTGCGCACCGTGCGCGCCATATCGCCGTCGTTTCTGTCGTTCATTCGATTCATCATGCCGCGAGTTCCTCACTGTAAATCAGGTGCCGGCTGCGGTCCGCGAGTTCATGGAAAAATGCGTCCACAGCGTCTAGTTGTTCCTGGCAGGTTTCGAGCTGATTCATCGCATGACGAAACGCAGCCGAGCCGGCCAGCCCCTTGCTGTACCACGAGATATGCTTGCGCGCGACGCGCACGCCGCGCTGCTCGCCGTAAAAACCGTAAAGATCATGCAGGTGCGCCAGCAGCACACGATGAATTTCGCACACCTCCGGCGGCGGCAGATGCGTGCCGGTGTCAAGAAAGTGATTGATTTCGCGAAACATCCACGGCCGGCCCTGCGCGGCGCGACCGATCATCACCGCATCGGCCTGCGTGTATGCGAGCACGTGCTTCACTTGTTCGGGCGTGCTGATGTCGCCATTGGCGAGCACTGGAATTCCGATCGCGGACTTCACTTCGGCGATGGTGTCGTATTCGGCCTCGCCGCTAAAACCACAGGCCCGGGTACGGCCGTGTATCGCCAGCGCCTGGATGCCGGATTGCTCTGCAATCTTTGCCACGGCAACGGCATTGCGGCTGCCTTGATCCCAGCCGGTGCGGATCTTCAGGGTAACCGGCACCGCAACAGCGCGCACCACGGCTTCGAGAATGCGCCGCACCAGCGGCTCGTCTTTCAGCAACGCGGAACCCGCCATCACGTTGCACACCTTTTTTGCGGGGCAGCCCATGTTGATGTCGATGATCTGTGCGCCATGCTCGACATTGAAGCAGGCAGCATCTGCCAGCATTTGCGGGTCGGCGCCGGCAATCTGCACCGAAATTGGATCCACTTCGCCATCGTGATTGGCGCGGCGGAGGGTTTTTTCGGAGCCCCACAACAGCGAATTGCTCGCCACCATTTCGGAAACCGCCATGCCCGCGCCCATCTGCTTGCACAGTTGGCGGAACGGCCGGTCGGTGACGCCCGCCATCGGCGCCACCACCAGCCTGTTCTTTAATATGTGTTTGCCGATTTGCACGCGCGCCTGGGGAAACGTAAAAAAGTTAACGAAAAATGGCTGAAGGAAAAGACGCGATTTTAATCCGGCGCGCACGGCGTGCATAGGGGAAAGCGCAGGAAAAATGATTATTTTTTACGCCACTGCAGATTCGCCGGCGTGACGATGGCAGGGGCATATTTTCGCCGGTGAAAACTCGTTGTAAAGCTAGGCACTTACCGGTATGTGTTCGCGCAAAACGTGCGTATATCACGCTAGCGGACTGGGCGCAGAGCACAAAGTGTGCGGCGGCGCGGCGGCGGCTCAGCCGCGTGTGCCGAAGATCATGCGTCGCGCGACAAGATTTTTGACGGGCGCGATGCAACCGAGCACAGTCATGCCCACGCCACGCGCGACGGTTGCGGGAAAAAAATCATTTGAAAACAATCGCACCAGGCCATGTGTCGCCGCGATGCTGGCAATGCGGTCGATGCGGCGGCTGGCGCGATAGCGGCGCAGGGACGCGTTGTTAGTTAGCGCTTGCAGAGACAGTTTGCGCAAAAATTGCGCGAGTTCCCACGCGTCACGCAAACCGAGATTAAAGCCCTGTCCGGCCACCGGATGCAACGTCTGCGCGGCGTTGCCTATGGTCACTACGGATAACGTATCTGAGGCCGAAGGTTCAGCGGCATAGCGCAAGGTGAGCGGGTAACACGCGCGCTGCGTCACGCTGTTGAAATCGCCGAGACGCCCGCCGAAAGCATCACGCAACGCCGCGAGAAATGTTTTTGTAGCCGCGTTATTGAGTGCTTCCGCGCGCGCCGGTGGGAGCGTCCACACCAGCGCCATTTCTTCACCGAAGGGCAACAACGCCAGCGGACCCTCCGTTGTAAATCGCTCGTACGCCACGTGCTTATGCGGCAACGTGGTGCTGACGCGCGCGGTGAGTGCGTGCTGCGCGTAGTCGATGATTTTAGGCGGCGCGAGCCCTGCGATATCGCCACCATCGGCAACCACGACCAGCCGCGCCGACAGCGACGCAGGCGTGCCGTCAACCGTGTAGTCGATACGCTGGAATTCACCATCGCGGTGGAGCGCAGTGGCGCGTGCGCGCGCACGATAGTCGCCGCCATAGCGGGCGTATGCGGTTTCTGCCAGCGCATGGAAAAGTTCATTGTAATCAACAACATAACCTAATGCCGGCAGATCCATATCGACGGCGCTGATGGCCGCGCGTCCAAAGCCGCCGCGCTGCGACACATGAATGTTTTTGATCGCCGTGGGATTCAAGCCGCGCCAGACGCCGAGGCGTTCGAGCAGCAATCTGCTGCCGTGCGATAACGCGATCGGACGCGGATCATCTGCGTCAGTGCTAACTTTGGCGCGTGCTTCGAGCACGATCACGCGCAAATGGCTGTCACCGGCGTCGCTGCCGCCATCGTAATTACGCAGCGCGAGCGCCAGCGCGGCGCCAACGGGGCCGCCGCCGACGATGGCGATGTCGCAATCAACATGCGGCGCGCTCATGGCCGTCAGTGCGCAGCCATCAGCGCTTCGATGTCACTCACGCTTTTGGGCGCAGCGGAAGTCAGAATCTCACAGCCGCTTTGCGTACTGTGTGTGCTTTGCGTAACCACCACATCGTCTTCAATGCGAACGCCGATGTTGGCAAATTCAGCGGGCACGCCTTCGGCCGCGCGTATGTAGCAACCGGGTTCGACAGTCAGCACCATGCCCGGCTGCAATACGCGCCATTGCCCGTCGCGCTTGTAGTCGCCGGCATCATGCACATCCAGCCCCAGCCAGTGACCGGTGCGATGCATGTAGAACTGGCGATAGGTTTCTTTATCGAGCACTTCGGCCAGACTGCCGCGCAGCAATTTTAAATCGATGAAGCCCTGTGCCAATACCGCTACCGCGGCATCGTGCGGCGCGTTCCAGGCGTTACCGGGCTTGACTTCAACAATGGCGGCCGCCTGCGCCGCCAGCACCAACTCGTACACCGCCTTTTGCGGCCCGCTGAAACGGCCATTCACCGGAAAGGTGCGCGTGATGTCCGAAGCATAACCGTCGAGCTCACAGCCCGCATCGATCAGCAACAGGTCGCCGTCCTTCAGGGTGGCGTCGTTATTCACGTAGTGCAGCACGCAGGCGTTGGCGCCCGATGCAACGATTGAGGTATACGCGGGCGACTGCGCGCCCAGGCGCCGGAATTCATGCAGCAGCTCGGCTTCGATCTGATATTCGGCAACACCGGCACGCGCGGCACGCATCGCACGCACGTGGGCGCCGGTGGAGATCATCGCGGCGCGGCGCATGGTGTTCAATTCATCCGCATCCTTGATCAGGCGCAGGTCGTCGAGCAGCGTATGCACATCCGCAATATCGCGCGGCGCCGCCACACCGGTGCGTGCCCGCGAACGCACTTCATTCACCCAGCCCAGCACGCGCGCGTCCCACACGCTGTCGCCACCCAGATGCGCGTACACCACCGGCTGGTCGGCCAGCAGATCGGGCAGCACTTTGTCGAGCTGTTCGAAGGTGTAGGTTTCATCGAAGGCAAAGATTTCTTTCGCCGCCGCCGGGCCGTAACGAAACCCATCCCAGATTTCACGCTCTGCGTTTTTTTCTCTGCAAAACAACAGATGACGCGGTTTCTCGCCGGCCACTATCACAACCACGGCCTGCGGTTCGGTAAACCCGGTCAGATGATAAAAATAACTGTCGTATCGATACGGGTAATGCGCGTCGCGATTGCGCGCGCGCTCCGGTGCGGTGGGCACAATGGCCACGCCTTTGCCGATCAGTTGCGCCAACTGCGCGCGGCGGTGGGTGTAGGGAGCGGTGTTCATGGCACGGTGATTATAGCGCCGGCGGCAGGACATACCTCTGTTTACGCAGAACGCGCGGATGCAACCCTAAAAACGCAAACTTGACTGACGATACAGAAATCTGTATCGTTATGCTGTGAAAACCACTCTTAATATCAACGATTCCCTGCTTGCCAACGCCAAAGCGCTGGCCGCGCAACAGCGTACCAGCCTTACGCGATTGATCGAAGAAGGGTTGCAACTGCGTCTGCGATCTTCCCGTACCGTTACCAAGGCGAGCGAGCGGAAAATTCCCGTTTTCAAGGGGCGCGGCGGGCTGGTTGCGGGGCTGAACCCCAGCAGCAATAAAGCCATGCTGGATGCCGCTGACAATGACGCCTGACGTTAATGTATTGATTGCGGCGTCACGTAATGATCACCCTCACCACAAAACAGCGCGTAGCTGGCTAAGTGAGGCTATTGCAGCTTGTGCGGACGGCGCAAGCCTGAAGCTGATGCCTATGGTGATAGCCAGCTTCTTACGTCTGGTCACCAATTGCAGGATTTTTGTTCATCCCACGCCGGTGGTAAACGCAATGGCATTTTTGGATGCCCTCATGGCGGTGCCGGGCGTCGAGATGCCCGCGCTCGGCGCCGAGTGGCCTCTCTTGCGCCAACTCTGCCTCGAGCGAAAGCTGAGCGCAAACGCGATTCCCGACGCGTGGCTCGCGGCAGTAGTGATTCAACTTGGCGAGCATTTGGTCACGTTCGACACTGATTTCAATGCGCTGCTTAGGCAGGCACAAGTGACGGTGCTTGTTTCTGACTAACGCATCGACGACGGCGCCTTTGCACTCGACCCCTAGCCCGCCCTCCAAGCTTCCCATGTCGAGTTTGCTGATGCTGCGGGTGTGCTGCCATCGTTCAGTAAGGCACGAATAGGAACCACGAGGAGGATCACAGCCATGCGCTCTGCCATTTTGTGCTCAGTCATTGCAACTGCAGTGCTCGCACCGCTATCGTCCGCTCATGCCCAGCCCGCTTCGACAGGCTCAGGACAGGCGTTTCCGGGCAAGATGATCCGCGTTGTCATTCCATTCCCGGTGGGTGGCAGCAGCGACGCCAATGGCCGTGTCATCGGCCCGCCGCTGTCCGAGCGCTGGAAGCAGCAGGTGATCATCGATCCGCGTCCGGGTGCTGCCACGGTGCTCGGCACCGATATCGTCGCCAAGAGTCCGCCCGACGGCCACACGCTGCTGATAAATTCCACGCAATTTTCTCAAGGGCCGGCGATGTGGGCGAAGCTGCCTTTTGACCCGCTAAGCGATATCGTGCCGATCACGCGCATCACGCGCTCGCCGCTGGCGATCGTTGCCCACCCGTCGCTGCCGGCAAAGAACATCGGTGAACTGGTATCGCTGGCGCGCGCGCGTCCAGGCGAGATCAATATGGCCAACGCCGGCACGTCTTTGCCGACCCATCTGTTCAACATGCTTGCAAAAGTGAAAATCGAGACCGTGCCTTACAAGGGCGCGGGGCCGATGATGATCGACGCCATGGGCGGGCACGTGCACCTCGCGATCGGGGCGGTCAGCTCGGTGCAGGCCGCGGTGCGCTCGGGCCGCGTGCGCATACTCGGCGTTACTTCACTCTCGGTGGCGTTTCCGCAAGCGCCGCTTATTCCAAAAGACGTGCCGGGATTCGAAGTCGCCGACACCTGGTTCGCGCTGTTCGCGCCGGGTGGCACACCGAAGGAACTGGTAATGCGCATCCGCGATGACGTCGCGGCGGTGCTGCGGATTCCCGAGGTGCGGCAGCGGCTGCTCGACATCGGGGGTGAACCGGTGGGCGAGCCGCCTGATGAATTCGCCGCACGCATCCGCAGCGAGATCACGCGCTGGAGGGAAGTAGCCGCCATCGCCGGCATCAAGCCGCAATAGCGGCGTCAAACCGGCGTGCTGCCGCTGCCAGCCCGTTCGCGGCCATGGAAATTGAACGGATAGCCTAGGTCAACCCGAACGCATTTGCGCATCCAGTTCCGCCAGTCGTTGCGGCGTTCCGATGTCGCGCCACTCGCCGCGGAAATATTCGCCGCTGACGCGGCCCCCGGCGATGGGCTGGGCAAGTAGCGCGGCCAGGCGCGCTTTTTCGCCGCGCGCGATGCCCGCAAACAGCGCCGGATGATATGCGCCAATGCCGCTAAAAGTGAGCCGCGTGCCTTGCGTTGTAACCACACCCTCACGCAAAGCAAAATCGCCTTGCGGATGATGATCGGGATTGTCGACCAGCACCAGATGCGCGGGATGCTGCGCGGTCAATGTCTGCGCGCGCTCGCGCAAACCTGCGAAATCGTAGTTGCTGTAAACGTCGCTGTTTACCACCAAAAATGGCTGCTCGTCTAATAGCGGCAGCGCCCACGCAATGCCGCCGGCCGTCTCCAACGCTTCCCGCTCAAACGAGTAGCGGATGTGCACACCAAATTTCGCGCCGTCACCCAGAGCGTGTTCGATCTGTTCGGCAAGATGCGAAATGTTAACCACCAGGTCTAGGATACCCGCTTGCTTGAGCTTCAAAATAGTCCATGAAATCAAATAATTACCGCCAACGGGTAACAAGGGCTTGGGCACCGCGTCGGTAAGCGGACGCATGCGTTCGCCACGGCCAGCGGCGAGAATCATGGCTTTCATCAGAACGTATACCCAATGCTATGTGCGCGGCCTTCGAGTTCATCCAGCAACTTCGCCAACGGCCCCAATTCTCGGTAACGCGCGCTCACGCGGCGCGCATAGTTGATAAAGCGCGGCGTGTCGGCCAGATAGTGCGGCTTGCCATCGCGATAGTTGATGCGCGCGAAGATGCCCAGCACTTTGATGTGGCGCTGCAAGCCCATCCATTCGAAATCACGCCAGAACGACCCAAAGTCGGCGTTCACCGGTAAATTTGCGGCTTTGGCGCGTTCCCAGTAGCGGATCACCCAATCGAGCTCGCGCGCTTCGGGCCAGCTCACGAAGGCGTCGCGGAACAACGACGCCACGTCGTAGGTGATGGGGCCGTAGACGGCGTCCTGAAAATCCAGCACGCCGGGATTGGGCGTGGACAGCATGAGATTGCGCGGCATGTAATCGCGATGCACAAACACCGAGGGCTGCGCCAGCGCGGCGTCGATCAGCAATTGAGATGTGGCTGCGAACACCTGCTGCTGCGCTTCGGTAAACGTGGTTTGTAGGTGTTTGCCCATATACCACTCGGGAAATAGATCGATCTCGCGCTGGAGCAAAGCCGCGTCATACGGGGGCAGCACGCCAGGCCGCGTGGCACACTGCCACTGGATCAACGCATCAATGGCGTCGCTGACCAGCGCATCGGGATTGTCGGCGGTAAAGCCGTTGAGATACGTGGTAGTGCCAAGGTCGCTGAGCAACAGAAAGCCGCGCTCAATATCCTGCGCCACCACCCGCGGCACGTTAATGCCTGCTTCGTGCATTAACGCGGCAACCTTTACAAATGGGCGGCAGTCTTCCTGCGGCGGCGGCGCGTCCATCGCAATCCAGGTTGCGCTGTCCACGGTGACACGAAAATAACGCCGGAAACTCGCGTCCGCCGAAGCTGGTGCCAGTGTAAAGTCTTGCTTGAAGGTGCTTTGCGCCAGCCACGCGCGCAATTGCGCCAGTCGCGCATCGGTTCCGGCCAAAGCGTTTAAAGCGTTCAAAGCGTTGCCTTATATCGGAATTTATGCGATTTTAGCACCTCGTTTTGCCACACCTTCTGGTCGGTCGCTTCATTACCCGTGAACATTCCCCTGCGTAAATCTCCGCTCGCTTTTGCGCTGTTGTGCGCGCTGCCCGCGGCCGCGTGGGCGACGAGCGCCATGGCCGCTACGCCGGGCGCCACAGGCATTACGTTGCGCATGCAAACAGCGCTCGCGGGTGTGCCTGGCAGTGAAACCGAAACGCCGTCGCCGATTTACATGGAGGCCGACCGCATGCAGGGCCACAGCGATCGCGAAACCGAGGCGCTCGGCACGGTACGGGCGCGGTCACGTGGTCGTGCTTTTTCCGCCGACTGGATGCGTTTTGACCGGCGCTACAACGAACTTACCGCCATTGGTAATGTTCATTTCGAGCAAGCCGCGTACGTGGTTGAGGGCCTGCGTCTGCGCTACGACCTCGATACCGAAAAAGGCGTGATGGAGCGCGCGCGCTTTTACCTGAGTCCGCGTACCACCGGCAATGTGCCGATCGCGGGCAGTGCGGAGAAAACCGCACGTGCATTCGACGGACGCGGCGTGGCGGAGCGCATTTTGTTCGAGGGGCCAGGGCAGTTTCGCGCGGAGCAGGCGAGCTTTACCACTTGCGAGCCGGGCGATGATTCGTGGTTTATTCGTTCGAAGGATTTGCGGATTAATCAGGATCAGGGTATCGGTGTTGCGCGCAACGCCACGGTGGATTTCAAAAATACACCCATTTTTTATGCCCCTTATTTTTCATTTCCACTGCATCAGGAACGCAAATCGGGATTTCTTGCGCCGCACTATGGCAGCAGCAGCACCAGCGGCATTGAAATCAGCGTGCCGTATTACTGGAACATCGCGCCCAACTACGATTTGCTGCTGACGCCGCGCGCATTATCCAAGCGCGGCCTGCAATTGCGCGGCGAGTTTCGCTATCTGCAGCCGGATTATCGCGGCGAAATCAACTACGAAACATTGCCCAATGACCATGCGTTTGATGCTACGCGGCAGTTATTTGCATTAAAGCACACGCACCAGCTGTGGAACAACTGGGTCGGTGCGCTGGATGTCAACAAAGTATCCGACAGCAAGTACTTCACCGACTTGTCGACCAAGGTGGCGTTGACCTCGCAAACCTATTTGTCGCGTCAAGGCTCGCTGTCGCGCGGCGGCGCCTGGGGCAATGGCGGCAACTATGCGTTAAACGGGCTGGTACAGAACTGGCAAACGCTGCAAACCGATCCGCTGGCGCCGCTGACGCCGCCGTATTCGCGCCGCCCGCAACTGAGTTTTACCGCGCAAAACAGCAATACGCTGCGCGGCGACTTCGATGTGCATGCCAGCTACGTTGATTTTGATCATCCGACGCTGGTGCGCGGCAGGCGCGTGATGGCGTATCCGAACCTGACCTATCCGTGGCAAAACGCGGCCGCTTATGTCACGCCGAAAATCGGCTTGCACATGACGCGCTATTTTATTGATCAAACCACTTCCACACTGCCCGATGCGACACGTGTGATGCCCACGTTCACCACTGCAGCGGGGCTGACGTTTGAGCGCAACACCACTATTTTCGGCAATGCGTACTCGCAGACACTGGAGCCCAAAGCCTACTATGTGTATATCCCGTATCGCGATCAAAGCCGCTTGCCCAACTTTGAAAGCGGTGTGCAGGATGTCAACTTCGCAACGATTTTTACCGAAAATCAGTTCAGCGGCAACGACCGCATCAACGACGCCAATCAGCTGACGCTGGGGGCGAATTCGCGTCTGATCAATCCGCAAACCGGCGTCGAAGTGTTGCGCGCGGGGCTTGCGCAGCGCTATTATTTCCACTCGCAGCATGTAACTGTGCCGGGCGTGGCGCCGCGCAGCAATCAGAGTTTGCGCTCCGATTTGTTGATGGCGTTAAGCGGCAGCGTCGCGCCGCGCCTTACCATGGATCTCGGCTGGCAGTACAATACCGACAACCGCCAGACGCAGCGCAGCAGTATAGCCGCGCGTTATCAGCCACAGCAAGGTAAACTGCTCAACTTGGCTTACCGCCAGAACGTAAACGCCTCGATCCGGCAGTGGGATGCATCCGGCCAATGGCCCATCGCCGGCAACTGGAAAGCCGTCGGCCGCTGGAATTATTCGGTGCAGGATCGGCGCATGCTCGAAGGCGTGGCGGGGATGGAATATGATGGCGGTTGTTTTGTGTTCCGCGTGGTGGCGCACCGGCTGTCGACTACCACCAGTGCCGCCAATACCTCGATTTTCCTGGAACTTGAATTGAACGGCGTGGCGCGTGTTGGGTCGAACTCGCTGGATTTGTTGCGGCGTAATGTATCCGGCTACACCCGTCACGACCCCTATGCCACACGGCCCAACGAATATTTTGTGCCCGAACGGTAGCTTTTTATTCGCGTAAACCGGCAATCGCCGAATGGTATAAGCATATGTTTGTATTGAATAATATTTGCCGGCACTTAACCGTGCTGGCGCTGCTACTGGCGCCAGCCGCCGCCCAGCCTCAGCCTCAGGCAAAACCCCGTACCATTATCACCCTTGATCGCATCGTCGCCGTGGTCAACGACGAAGTGATTACGCACAATCAGCTGTACGAGCGCGTGCGCCGCGCCACCGAACAACTGGCGCGCCAGGGCACTCCCGCGCCCACGCGCCAGGAACTTGAGCGGCAGATGCTCGAACGCATGATCATCGACCGTGTGCTGATGCAAGTGGCCAGGGAGAACGGCTTGCGTGTGGACGACGTGGAGCTGGATCGCGCCATCGATCGCATCGCGCAGGAAAACAAAATGGTCACTGCGCAGCTGCGCATGGCGCTGGAGAAAGATGGCGTACCATTTGCCAAGTTTCGCGAGGATATTCGCGGCGAAATCATCACCGCGCGCCTGCGCGAACGCGAGATCACCGACAAGGTCGTGATCACCGAAAGCGAAATCGACAATCTGCTCGCCGCTCCGCAGCAAAGTGGCGGTAACGACGAATACAACGTTTCGCACATTCTGGTGCGGGTGCCGGAGAATTCAGGTCCGGAGCAAATCCGCGCGCGCCAGACGCGTGCCGAGCAAGCGCTGTCGCAATTAAAATCCGGTGTGGATTTTCGCCAGGTTGCGGCGGCGTTCTCCGAAGCGCCCGATGCGCTGCAAGGCGGGGCCATGGGCTGGCGCGACGGCGCACGGCTGCCCACGCTGTTTGCGGATGCGCTGGTTGGCTTGAAACCCAGCGAATTGAGCGGTCTTCTGCGCAGCCCCAATGGGTTTCATATCCTCAGGCTCAATGAGCGTCGCGGCGGCGGCCAGCCGGTGGTAATCGTGCAGCAGACCCGCGCGCGCCACATCCTGATCAAGGTCAGCGAAGTGGTGTCCGAAGCCGACGCCCGCAACCGCATGCGCACGTTGAAGGAACGCCTCGACAACAAAGGGGATTTCGCGCAACTGGCGCGCGCCAATTCCGAAGACACCAGCGCAGCCAAGGGCGGCGATTTGGGCTGGCTGTCGGCGGGTGACACCGTGCCGGAATTCGAGCGTGCGATGGACGCACTGACGCCGGGCGCGCTGAGTGAACCGGTGCGTTCGCCGTTTGGCTGGCATTTGATACAAGTGCTCGAACGCCGCTCGTCCGACATGAGCAAAGAGCAGCGCCGCCTCACCGCACGGCAAACCCTGCGCGAGCGCAAAGGCGAAGAAGCGTTTCAGGACTGGGTGCGTCAGACGCGCGACCGCGCGTATGTTGAAATCCGGCTGGACGAGCGCTAGGCGCAGGGGCTAGCGGTGAATAAACCCGCCATCGTCAGCATGCCGCGCCTGCCGACGATAGCCGTGACTGCCGGCGAACCGGCCGGCGTCGGGCCGGAAATCTGCGCGGCATTGCGGGACGCGGCGCTGCCGGCGCGCGTAGTGGTCATCGCCGACCGCACGCTGTTGCGCGCGCGTACCGGTTTTGCATGGCCTGATTTCCAGGGCGGCTGCAGTGGTGCGACGGGCGGTGTGAGTGTATTGCACGTAGCGCTGAGCGCTCCCGCCATCGCCGGAAAACTGGATGCCGCCAATAGCCACTACGTGCTGCGCACCCTGGCTGTGGCGTGCGACGGCTGCAGCGATGGCCTGTTCGATGCCATGACCACTGCGCCGGTGCATAAGGGCGTGATCAACGACGCCGGTGTTGCATTTACCGGCCACACCGAGTTTCTCGCCGAGCGCACCCGCACGCCGCAGGTGGTGATGATGCTGGCGGGCGGCGGTCTGCGGGTGGCGCTTGCCACCACACACTTGGCGCTGAAAGACGTTGCAGCGCACATCACGCGTGAGCGTCTTACGCAAACGCTGCGCGTGCTGCACCACGATTTGCGGCGGTATTTCGGTATCGCTGCGCCGCGCATCGCGGTGGCGGGCTTGAATCCGCACGCCGGCGAATCGGGCCACCTCGGACGCGAAGAAATCGAAGTCATCGCACCGGTCATTCACGCGCTGCGCGGCGAAGGGATGAATCTGTCGGACCCCTTGCCGGCCGACACCTTGTTCAACCCCGATCGCTTAAGGCATTACGACGCGGTGCTGGCGATGTATCACGATCAAGGCTTGCCGGTGCTTAAATATGCAAGCTTCGGCGCGGGCGTAAATGTAACCTTGGGGCTGCCGATTATTCGCACTTCGGTCGATCACGGCACGGCTTTGGATATCGCGGGCAGCGGTAAGGCGCATGCCGGCAGCTTGATTGCGGCGGTGAAGCTCGCCATCGAATTGGCAAACGCACGCACCCACGCATAGGCATGCGTCACCAACCGCGCAAACGCTTCGGACAAAATTTTCTTCAAAAACAAGAAGTTATAAACGATATCCTGCATGTCATCGGCCCCCAACCCGACGACTTGATGGTGGAAATTGGCCCCGGCCTGGGCGCACTCACCGCACCGCTGGCGCGGGCGCTAAAACAATTGCACGTGATCGAACTCGATCGTGATCTGGTCAAAACCCTGCGCGAAAAACATCTCGACAGTAACCTGGTGATCCACGAAGGCGACGCGCTGAAATTTGATTTTGCCGCGCTCGGCGGGGGCTTGCGTGCGCATTTGCGTGTGGTTGGCAACCTGCCCTACAACATTTCAACGCCGCTGCTGTTTCACCTCGCTGCACAAATCGGCTGCGTGCGTGATATCCACGTCATGCTGCAAAAAGAAGTGGTGGAGCGCATGGTTGCGGCGCCGGAAACGTCCGCCTATGGGCGCCTTTCCGTCGCGTTGCAGTACCGTTTCGACATGGAAAAAGTGCTGGATGTAGGCCCCGACGCCTTTTATCCGCAACCGAAGGTAGAGTCGGCATTCGTGCGCATGCTGCCGCGCGCGAATCGTGAGCCCGAAGCGCAGGACGAAGCGCTGTTCGCACGCATTGTAACGACCGCGTTCTCGCAGCGACGCAAAACCCTGCGCAATACGCTGCGTAATATTTTAGCGACCGCCGACTATGAAGCGCTGGGCGTCGACCCCGGCGCGCGGGCGGAGACGCTGGCGGTCAGTGATTTTGTGCGAATTGCGAATAGGGTTGTAAAAAAACAAAAATCTTCGCCACAGATTTCACAGATGAATACAGATTAAATTCGCACGGGTTTAATCTGTGTTCATCTGTGAAATCTGTGGCAAAAAATGCTTTTACGCTGTTTTCCTCTGCACAAACTCGATCTTGTAGCCATCCGGGTCTTCAACAAACGCGATCACCGTGGTGCCGTGTTTCATCGGCCCCGGTTCGCGCGTGACTTTGCCGCCGCGCGTTTTGACTTCTGCGCAGGTTTTGTAGGCGTCATCCACCTCTATCGCGACGTGGCCGTAACCGTTGCCCATGTCGTAGGCTTTGGTGTCCCAGTTGTAGGTCAACTCCAGTACCGACGTTTTTGATTCGTCGTCGTAACCGACAAAGGTGTTGGTGAAGCGCCCCGACGGGTATTCGGATTGGCGCAGCAGCTTCATGCCGAGCACCTGGGTATAAAAATCAATCGAGCGTTGCAGGTCGCCGACGCGGATCATGGTGTGCAGCATTCTCATTTGCGGTTCTCCGGTTAAATTTGTACCATTTCGAAATCATCCTTGCGCGCGCCGCATTCGGGGCAGGTCCAGTTGATAGGCACATCCTCCCATGGGGTGCCGGGCGCGATGCCTTCATCAGGGATGCCGGCTGCTTCGCTGTAAATGAATCCGCAGATAAGGCACATCCACGATTTATATTGCGCTGCCGGGTCAGTCATAAGAAATAGGGATAGAGGGTTGGTGATGGAAAAGCGTTAGAATCAGATTTTAAACGATCTGGCGCGGACTGACTCAACACGCGCCACTGCCGCAAATTCAGAATGTCCGAAACTCCGCCCATTGTGCTTATCTTTTCCGCCACCGATCCCACCGGCGGCGCCGGCATGCAGGCCGATATTCTGACGCTCGCCAGCATGGGTTGCCATCCGCTGTCGGTGGTGACGGCGATCACGGTGCAGGACACCATGGGTGTGGAAGATATATTTGCCATCGACGCCGACTGGATTGTCGATCAGGCGCGCTGCGTGCTCGCAGATATGCCGGTGGCGGCGTTCAAAATCGGCGTCATGGGCAGCGTGGACAATATCTCTGCCATCGCCGAAGTGGTGTCGGATTACCCCGATATTCCGTTGATCCTCGACCCGGTGCTGGCTTCCGGCCGCGGCGATGAACTCGCCAACGACGACATGCTGATCGCGATGCGCGAATTGCTGATTCCGCAGACCACCATTATCACGCCCAACAGCCTTGAAGCACGGCGCCTCGCGCTCGATGACCGCGACGACGAGGACGATCCGGGCCTGATCGAATGCGCTAAACGCATCATCGCCTGCGGCTGTGAATACGTGCTGATCACCGGCACCCATGAAAACACGCAGCAGGTGGTCAATACCTTGTATGGCGAAGCCGGCGTGGTGAGCAGTGAATCGTGGCCGCGCTTGCCCGGACAGTTTCATGGCTCGGGTTGCACGCTGGCCTCCGCTATCGCCGCCACCATCGCCAATGGCCTGCCCATGACCGAGGCGGTGAAAGACGCACAGGAATACACCTGGCAGACGCTCAAGTCCGCGTTTCGCGCGGGCATGGGCCAGCACATTCCCGACCGCTTGTTCTGGGCGCGCGAGGAAGAACACGATGCCGCCGCGGAAGCCGGCAAGCCGGCATCATGAACCCTTTGCACGCCCTGCACGGGCTTTACGCGGTAACCCCGGACGATGACGACAGCGCCCGGCTGGCGGGCCGCGTGCGTGCGGCGCTGGAAGGCGGCGTGCGCCTTGTGCAGTACCGCAACAAAACCGCCGACGCCGCATTGCGCCGCTATCAGGCGTCAGCGTTGTACGGGCTGTGCCAGGCGCACGGCGCAGCGTTAATTGTGAATGACGATCTCGAACTTGCGCTGGCGATTGACGCGCATGGCCTGCATCTGGGCGGCGAAGATGGCTCGATCGCCGCCGCGCGCGCGCGCCTGGGACCGCGCAAGTTGCTGGGAGCCTCGTGTTACCGCAGCCTGGATAACGCTGAACGCGCCCTTGCCGAAGGCGCGGATCACATCGCGTTTGGCAGTTTTTTTGTTTCTACCGTAAAGCCGGGCGCGGTGCGTTCGACGCCTTCGATACTGACCGAAGCCAAACGGAAATTTGGCGTGCCGGTGGTGGCTATCGGGGGCATTACGCATGACAATGCACCCTTGGTTATCAGCGCTGGTGCGGACAGTATTGCGGTGATTACAGCGCTGTTCAACGCGCCCGACATCGCGCATGCAGCGCGTGAATTCAACGCGCTGTTTGAGACTCGCCATGAAACAAAGCCAAAAATTATTTAACCACGCACAACTGCTGATTCCCGGCGGGGTGAATTCACCGGTACGCGCGTTTCGCTCGGTAGGTGGCACGCCGCTGTTTATCCAGCGCGGACGCGGTGCGCAAATTTGGGACGCCGACGGCAACGTGTACGTCGATTATGTGGGTTCCTGGGGGCCGCTGATCGCCGGCCACGCGCATCCGGAGGTGATCAAAGCCGTGCAGCAAATGGCTGAACGCGGCTTGTCGTTTGGCGCGCCGACCGAAGCCGAACTCGAAATGGCGAGCTTGCTGGTCAAACGGGTGCCGTCACTGGAAATGGTGCGTCTGGTGAGTTCGGGCACCGAGGCCACAATGAGTGCAATACGCGTGGCGCGCGGCTTCACCGGACGCTCGAAAATTGTGAAATTCGAGGGCTGTTACCACGGGCATGCCGATGCGCTGCTGGTGAAAGCAGGCTCGGGCGCGCTCACCCTCGGCCAGCCTTCTTCGGCTGGCGTGCCGCCGGAAACGGCTGCGCACACGCTGGTGCTGGATTTTAATGATGAGGCTACGCTCGCCGCCGCGTTCGCGCGCGAGGGCGACGAAATCGCCGCAGTGATTGTCGAGCCGGTGGTGGGCAACGCCAATTTGATTGCGCCCAAGCCTGGTTTTCTGCAATTGCTGCGCGCGTTGTGCAGCCAGCACGGCACGTTGCTGATTTTCGACGAAGTGATGACGGGATTCAGAGTGGCGTTGGGTGGCGCGCAAGCGCTGTATGGCATCAAACCCGATATGACCACGCTCGGCAAAGTGATCGGTGGCGGCATGCCGCTCGGCGCGTTCGGCGGGCGGCGCGATATCATGCAATGCGTGGCGCCGTTGGGACCGGTGTATCAGGCCGGTACCTTGTCAGGTAATCCGGTGGCGGTGGCAGCCGGGCTTGCGACCTTGCGCATTGTGCAAACCCCCGGCTTTTACGACAAACTCTCTGCTACCGCTTTTGCATTGTGCAAGGGGCTAAGCGAAGCCGCTGCCGCACATCAAATCGCTTTTTCCGCACAGCACGTGGGCGGCATGTTTGGCATGTATTTTCGCGCGTCGCCGCCGCAGACTTACGCCGAAGTGATGGCATGCGACAAACAGCGCTTCAACCAGTTTTTTCACAGCATGCTGGCGGAAGGCGTGTATCTCGCACCGTCGGCTTATGAAGCGGGTTTTGTGTCCTCTGCACACACCACGGCGGATATCAGCAAAACCGTGGCGGCAGCAGATAAGGCGTTTGCTGCGCTATAAACTTAGCGCAGCCCGGCGATGTATTCCGAAACCGCAGCAGTCTCGCGATCCGAAAGTTTTCCCGCCACCGTGCGCATCATGCCGTTTGGATCATTCTTGCGCTCGCCCGAGCGAAAGGCTTTCAATTGCGCCGCGGTGTATTCGGCATGCTGACCGGCTACCCGCGGATATTGCGCCGGCAGACCCGCGCCGTTGGGTGAGTGGCACGAGGCGCAAGCGGCCACGCTCTTGGCGGCAATGCCGCCGCGATAAATCAACCGGCCCTGCTTCACGAGTTCCTCATCACGTGCGGCGCGCGGGCGCGGGGTTTGGCTTGAGTAATAGGCGGCAACATTTTTCATGTCGTCGTCACTCAGGCCGGCAACATTTCCAGCCATAATGGGGTTGTTGCGCTCGGCGGGTTTTCCGTCTTTGGGTTTAAAGTTGCTCAGTTGCTTATAGAGGTATTCGGGGTGCTGCCCGGCAAGGCTGGGATTGACCGGCAACGGGCTGTTGCCATCCGGGCCGTGGCAGGCGGCGCAAACTTTTCCGGCGATTTCCTGACCCTTGGCGGCGTCGCCCTTGATAACGTATTGCGCAGGCGCGGTACACGCAAAAAACGCGGTGACAGTCGCCAAAATCAGGCGGAATTTCATTTGTGCTCCGGAATAAAGATGCGGGGTAAGGTATCCCTGTATTGTATAGTACGCCGCTTGCACCACGCCAGATTCAGGTGCGTTTACAACAACCTATGACCCCGCCCCCCGTCGAATATCTGGCTTCCGCGCACAAGATGGAGGAGATGCTGCCCGACATCGGACGCGAAGTGGCGTTCGTCGGACGCTCTAACGCCGGGAAATCCAGCGCCATCAATGCGCTGGCCAATCGTCACCGTCTGGCGTTCGTGAGCAAGACGCCGGGACGCACGCAGACTATTAATTTTTTCAGCGTGGGCAAAAACCGGCGCTGGGTGGATTTGCCGGGTTATGGTTTTGCCAAGGTTTCGAAGACTGAGCGCGCATACTGGGGCGAGTTAATTAGCGCTTACCTATCAACTCGTAATGCATTGATAGGATTGATATTATTATCAGATTCTCGTCACGGCATTAAACCGCTGGACGAACAACTGATCCGTTGGTTTGCGCCCACCGGCCGCCCGCTTCACGTGCTGCTGACCAAGAGTGACAAGCTGTCGCAGAGTGCTTGCGCAACCGTGCTGCGCGACACACAAGCGTTGCTCACCCTGCGCTATCCCACTGCAAATTGTACCGCGCAGCTTTTTTCCGCCACCGCGAATAAGGGCGTCGCGCAGGCGAATTCTTTGCTCGCGCAATGGCTCGCAGCGCCTGAAGACCGTACAGAAAAAGCCCCCGGTAAAGGGGAGTAAACCGGGGGCCAAAAAGCCTTAATTGGATTAAGGCGCCCGCCCAGGGAGGTGAAGCGGGAGACGAAAAATCCCGTCTTCTGCTATGACGCTTATAATCGATGAGAGTTCCCAAGTGCGTTCCCAAATTATTTTCTGTCTGAAATCATAACCTTATGAGCAAACAACCTACCCTTACCTCTATGGGAGCCTACCCGCAGCGGCGCATGCGGCGCATGCGCCGCGATGATTTTTCACGCCGCCTGATGCGCGAACACCGTTTAACCGTGGACAACCTGATATACCCGGTGTTCATCATCGAGGGCAAAAATCGAACGCAGAAAATAGACTCAATGCCTGGCGTCGAGCGCTACACCATAGACAAACTGTTATTGCGCGCGGCGCAGTGCGTGAATCTCGGTATTCCGGCAATGGCGCTGTTTCCCGCCGTGGAGCCGAGCCTTAAAACGGCGGATGGCCGCGAAGCGGTTAATCCTAAAGGACTGGTGCCGCGCGCGGCGGCAGCGCTGAAAAAACGTTTTCCAGAACTGGGCGTGATCACCGACGCTGCGCTTGATCCTTACACCACGCATGGCCACGACGGTGTGCTCGACCGCAGTGGTTATGTGCTCAACGACAAAACCGTGCGTGTGCTGCAACAGCAGGCGCTGGTGTGTGCTGGCGCGGGCGTGGATATCGTCGCGCCTTCGGACATGATGGATGGCCGGGTCGGCGCCATACGCGCGGCGCTGGACGGCAAAGGCTACATCCACACGCGCATATTGTCGTACGCCGCAAAATATGCGTCGGGCTTTTACGGCCCGTTTCGCGATGCCGTGGGCTCATCCAAAACACTGGGCGGCAGCAACAAATACACCTACCAGATGGACCCGGCCAACAGTGACGAAGCGTTGCGCGAAGTGGCGCTCGATCTGGAAGAAGGCGCCGACATGGTGATGGTCAAACCCGGCATGCCCTATCTTGACATCGTGCGCCGCGTGAAAGATGCATTCAGCGTACCCACGTACGTGTATCAGGTCAGCGGCGAATACGCGATGCTGAAGGCTGCAGTGATCAACGGCTGGCTGGATGAAAAGCGCTGCGTGATGGAAGCACTGCTGGCGTTTCGGCGGGCGGGGGCGGATGGGATATTGACTTACTTCGCGGTAGATGCTGCGCAGTGGTTGAGGAAGTAGCCTACGGCTGCGACAACAATTCCTCCACTGCCGCGAGCTTGGCGCGCTCAATGGCTTTGCCTGCCAGCGAGGTTTTTAAAGGCAGGTGCGCGTCACGCGGGGACAGCACGGTGATTTCGATGCTGGCGCCATCGTCGTCGAGGGTAAATAGCGGCACCGTGATGCGTGTTTCCCCGCTGTAAAGACTGGTCTGGCCGGATTGGTAGTCAGCGCCCCGGTCAATGAAGAACAACTCTACCGCTTTAACGTCGTCGGTGAAAAGCTGCAACTGAATGCCCGCGTATTTGCCGGCGATGCCGGACAGCACAGCGCCGGTAAGATGCGGATTAAAAGCGTCGAGCCCGGCCATCGCGCGCACCGCAATTTCGCGCAATTCGGTAAGCCGTGCGCGATGATTATCGGTGTCATAAATCTCGCGGTAGGCGCGTAGCGCCTGGTCTATTTCGTCGTTGCCGGGGAGTTGGCTAAAGTCAGCCACGCCGGCTTGCCGCGCGGCTTTTTTCTTGGCGAGCGCGTGATCTTCGATACCGTCTTCGGCCATGATGCGCGCGGCGAGATGTGCGATGCGGGCGCGTTCGTCATTGCGCCGGCGCGATTCATTACGCGGCCGTTCGCCGCCGCGGGTACGATCGTCATTGCGGGGCATTATTTATTTAAAACAATTGGTTACGAGCGCTGTCCGGTGCGGGAACCGGGATGCCGGGCGCTGGAGCATCACCCGGCGTGTTAGTGTCGGCGCCATCTGCACGCGGGCCGAATTCCTGATACGCAACTTCGCTGCCGCTGCCTACCAGACCCTTGGGCGTTTCCAGCGGCTGCTCGGCAATGCCTTTTAACACCACGCCCATATAGTTTATCCAGATCGGCAGCGCCACTGAGCCGCCGGTTTCACCACGGCCCAGCGTTTTGGGCTGGTCGTAACCCACCCACGCCACGGCCACCAGTTCGGAATTGTAGCCACCAAACCACGCATCCAGAAAATCGTTGGTGGTGCCGGTCTTGCCGGCAAGATCACCGCGACCGAGTTTCATCGCCGCCGCCGCCGTGCCGAAGCGCACCACGTCGCGCATCATGCTGGTCATGATGTAGGCGTTGCGTTCATCGATCGCGCGTTCGGCGTTTTCTCTGGCGCGAACTGCCCGCTCTTCAAACAACACCGTGCCGCGCCCGTCTTCGATGCGCTGAATAAAATACGGTTTGATGCGAAAGCCGCCGTTGGCGAACGTCGAGTAACCGCTGATCATTTGCAGCGGCGTCACGTTGCCTGCGCCCAGCGCCATGGTCAGATACGGCGGATGCAGTTTGGCCTCGAAGCCGAAGCGTGTGATGTAGTCCTGCGCATAGCGCGTGCCGATGGCTTGCAGAATGCGGATGGACACCAGGTTTTTCGAACGCACCAGCGCCTGGCGCATGGAGATCGGCCCGTCATACTTGCCGTCGTAGTTTTTGGGTTCCCACATTTCACCGCCGGTTTGCGCGGCGGTAAATGACATTGGTTCGTCTTCGATAATCGATACCGGGGTAAAGCCCTTTTCCAGCGCGGCCGAGTAAATAAAGGGTTTGAAGCTTGACCCCGGCTGACGCAATGCTTGTGTCGCGTGGTTGTATTGCGAGCGCGCGAAATCGAAGCCCCCGGCCAACGCGCGAATCGCGCCGTCGCGCGGATCAGCGGAGACGAGCGTGGATTCCACCGCCGGTAATTGGGTAATGCTCCAGCGCTTTTTGTCGTCGGCCTGAACACGAATAATCGCGCCGCGGCGTATGCGCTGGTTGGGATTGGATTTGTCGCTGAGGAAGTCGCCCGCAAACTTCAGCCCCGCATCGGTGATTTCCACCCATTCGCCGCCGCGCCGGTAGGCTTTGACTCGTTTCAGCGAGGTTTCAGTGACGACGGCGGCATGAAGGTCCTCGCTGTCGGGATATTCCTGCAGCGCTTCTTCGAGTGTTTCTTCGGTGGCATTTGCGGGTAGTTCGGCATAACCCTCGCGGCCGCGGTAGCCGTGTCGCCGATCATAGGCGAGCAAACCGGCGCGCAATGCGGCATTGGCGGCGTCCTGATGGCTCACCAGTATCGTGGTGTAGACCTTGATCCCCAGCGCATAGGCGTCTTCCTTGTAACGCTCATACATGACCTGACGCACCATCTCCGCGACGTAGCCGGCTTTGGTGGCGAATTCGTTGGGGTCGTTCTTGATCGTCAACGGTTGTTTGTCGGCGCTGGCCTGCTGCTCGGCGCTGATGACATTCATTTCGCGCATCCGGCGCAATACGTATTGCTGGCGCAGCTTGGCGCGCGACGGGTTGGCGACCGGATTAAAGCTGGAGGGCGCCTTGGGCAAACCGGCTAGCATGGCGGTCTCGGCCAGCGACAGTTGTTCTAAAGTCTTGCCATAGTAAATACGCGCGGCGGAGGCAAAGCCGTAAGCGCGCTGGCCGAGGTAAATCTGGTTGACGTAGAGCTCGAGGATTTGCTCCTTGCTCAGGCTGGTCTCGATTTTGAACGCCAGCAGCATCTCGTTGACTTTGCGGGTCAGCGTTTTTTCGCGTGACAAGAAGAAGTTGCGCGCCACCTGCATGGTGATGGTGGATGCGCCCTGGCGCGGGCCGATGTGGGTAAAGTTGGCGATGGCCGCGCGCGCCACGCCCATATAATCGACGCCCTTATGTTGGAAATAGCGCTCGTCTTCGGCGGCGAGTATGGCGTCCACCATCGGCTTGGGCACTTCGCGGATGGACACCACGGAACGGCGCTCTTCGCCAAATTCGCCGATGAGTTTGCCGTCAGCGCTGTAGATGCGTAAGGGAACCTTGGGCCGGTAATCGGTCAATACCTCGAGCGAAGGCAAGGTGGGCCAAATCATGGCGGCGGCGAAAGCCAGCAGCAAGGCTGTTGCAAAAACACCTACAACCACAAGTAATAGGGGGTAAACCAACCATCGAGCAGACATTTAGCGGTGGCTTTCAGAGATATATCTTTAGAAAATTCAGATACTTATACGCTTTTGTTTACAGGAAACTTGAATGTCTATCGGCGCTAAAACTTACCAGCTACACTATATCCTAGAATATGGTTACGATTGCGGTTAAGAACTAGGAAGCGGCAGCGACTGGACGCAAAAATCGCATATATAAAATGGGTTACGGTTAACATTTAAAGTAATTTGTCGGCACAAACGCACATGCCTATCCCAAAGATCAAATTCCCAAACGTGCTCGGCGCGCTGGACAGTTTTTTTAAAGCAAAATCGCCGCCGATGATCGGCGTGGACATCAGCACATTTGCCGTGAAAATGGTGGAATTGTCCGACTCCGGCAACAAGATGTACCGCATCGAACGTTACGCCATCGAGCCGCTGCCCCGTGATTCAGTAGTGGAAGGAAACATCAACAATCTCGAGGCGGTTGGCGAGGCCGTCAGGCGTTGCCACGTGCGTTTGGGCAGCAGTATCAGAAATGTGGCTATTGCACTGCCCAACGCCGCGGTAATTACTAAAAAAATTTGGGTACCCGCCGGGTTGACCGAAGAAGAGGTAGAAGTTCAAGTTGAAGCCGAGGCCAACCAATATATTCCGTTTGCGCTGGACGAGACGAATCTCGATTTTCAGATTATCGGCCCTGCGCCCGGCAGCGAGGAAGATGTCGAAGTGTTGATCGCCGCATCGCGCAGGGAAAAAGTCGAAGATCGTGTTGCCGCAGCCGAAGTCGCCGGCCTCAAAGCCGTGGTGGTTGATGTGGATCTACTGGCCGCGCAGGCTGCTTATGAGCTCATCGAATCGCAGCTTCCGGATAAGGCCGTGGACCAGAACATCGCAATCGTGGATGTGGGCGCGACCTTCACCACAGTTAACGTATTGCGTAACGGCCAGTCGATTTATCTGCGCGAGCAACCTTTTGGCGGTGCGCAGTTGACGCAGGAAATACAGGACAAATTCGGTCTCTCGCGCGAAGAAGCGGAAGTCGCCAAACGCACCGGTGGTTTGCCGGACAACTATGAAACCGATGTGTTGAATCCGTTCCTCGAAACCTTTGGTCTTGAAGTCGCGCGCGCATTGCAGTTCTTTTTTACCTCAACGCAGTACAACCAGGTTAATCATATTGTGCTGTCCGGCGGTTGCGCTTCGTTGCCGGGGGTGGATGCAGCAGTGTCCCAGCGCACACAGGTCAACACGGTTATTGCCAACCCGTTCGCCAATATGGCGCTGTCGTCCAAAGTGCGGCCCAAAAACTTGCAACAGGATGCGCCCTCCCTGATGGTGGCCTGTGGCCTGGCGATGCGGAGATTCGACGCATGATACGCATCAATCTATTGCCGCATCGCGAGACGCGGCGCAAACAGCAGAAGCAGCAGTTTTTTATTCCGCTCGGCGCGATTGTCGTCGCCGGTGCGGTGCTCGCGTACGGCGTCTACCTTCGCTTGGGCGGCCAGTTCGATGAAGAAGTCGCCCGCAACAAATTTTTGACCGAAGAAATCGAAAAGGTCGACAAAGAAATCGCGGATATCAACCGCCTCAAGGAGGCGACCGCCTCGTTGCTGGCGCGTAAGCAATTGGTGGAGACGCTGCAAAGTAACCGTTCCGAAACAGTATATCTGCTGGATCAGTTGGTGCGGCAATTGCCCGATGGCATGTATCTGAGATCCGTGCGGCAACAAGGTGCAATGGTGGTGATAAACGGGGTTACGCAGTCGCAGGCGCGCGTATCCACGCTGATGCGCAACCTTGAATCCTCACAGAAACTTGGCAGTCCGGCACTGGTAGAGATCAAGGCCCTGCAGCAAGGCACGACCCGCGCCAATGAATTCACGTTGAACGTCACCATCGTGCGCCCGAAAGCGGAAAAGGGATAATTCGCCATGACGCTTGATGAGTTGCGTAGACTGGATTGGAAAAAAATTGGATCGTGGCCGCTTCAGCTAAAACTCGGCGCGCTTGTATTGCTGTTGCTGGTCATAATTGGTGTGGCCTACATTTTTCTGTGGTCCGACCAGTTGGGGCAAATCGAAGCGGAGCGCGCGAAAACAGACCTGTTGAAGACCACCTACCTTGACAAGAAAAAAGTCGCGGTCAACCTGCCGGCGTACCGCAAACAGCTGGAAGATATCGAGAAGCAATTCGGCGTATTGTTGAAACAATTGCCCGGAAAATCCGAAATGGATGCGCTATTGACAGACATCAACCAGGCTGGCTTGGGCCGCGGACTGCAATTTGAACTTTTCAAGCCGGCAGCCAGTGAATCGGCCAAGGAATTTTATGCGGAGCTGCCGATCACAATACGGGTAACCGGAAACTATCACGACATCGGCGCGTTCGCCGGAGATATCGGCAAGCTGTCGCGGATAGTGACCCTGAACGACATTAGCGTTACTTCGGTGAAAGAGGCGTTGTCGATGGACGCTACCGCGATGACTTATCGGTATTTGGACGAGGCTGAAATCGCGGAGAAAAGGAGGGCCGCGGCAGCCGCTGCGGCGAAGAAGGGCGCTGCCCCGGCGAAAAAATGATGCGTAAATACGTCATTCCTGTTGTTGCGTGCGCCCTGTTCGCTGGTTGTGGCGGTGAACAACATGCAGATCTGCGGGCATGGGTAAAGGATCAGGATAATCTGCCGCGCGGACGCATTCCGGCGTTGCCTGAAGTCAAGCCGTATCAACCGATTGAGTATGCGGCGTTTGATCTGATCGATCCGTTCAAACCCCGCAAGATCGAGCCGCCGAAAGGTGGCGCATTGGCGGGCGGCATCCAACCGGATCCCAACCGGCGGCTTGAGCCGCTGGAAGCGTATCCGCTCGAAGCCCTAAAAATGGTAGGCGTTTTGAAGCAGAAAGAATTTTTTGGGCTGGTGAAATCGCCTGACAATAATATTTTTCAAGTGAAAACCGGCAACTATCTCGGACAGAATTTCGGCCGCATCGTCGCGGTGTCGGATAACGCGATCAAGCTCAAGGAAATTGTTCAGGACAAAAATGGCAACTGGGAAGAAAAAGAGCAGACGCTGTTGCTGCAGGAATGATCAGGAAAAAACATGATAACAAGCTTCCTTTCGTTGGTCCCGCGCTTGCGCACCGGTTTACTGGTGCTGCTGCTGGGATTCGGCGCCGTGTCAGCCTACGCGCAAAACAGCATTGAAAGCGTCAATGTGTCACCGCAACCCGGCGGCAAGGTGGTCATTCGCATAGGCCTCAAGGAGGCGCTCGCCACGGCGCCGGCGGGTTTTACCGTAAACAATCCGCCGCGGCTCGCGTTTGACTTCGCCAATACCGGCAATGCGCTCGGTCGTAACGTGCAAAATGTGTCCCACACGGAAGTGCGCCGCATTAACATTGTGCAAGCGGGCGACCGTACGCGCATGGTGCTGGAACTCACGCGCGCCCTGAACTATGTAACACAGTTGGAAGGCAAAACCCTGCTGATTACCTTGCAAGGCGGTGCTGCTGGTTCGGTCGCCGCAGCGCCTGCGCGCTTTGCAGAACCCACTGCGCCGGAACAATCACACAGCCTGCGCAATGTGGATTTCCGGCGCGGTAACGCCGGCGAAGGCCGCGTGGTGATCGACCTCTCAGACAGTCAGATTGGCATAGACATTCGCAAGCAAGGCCGTTCCATTGTGGTGGACTTCCAGAACGCCGCGTTACCGGCCAACCTGGCGAAACGTTATGACGTGATGGACTTTGGCACGCCGGTGCAAAGTATTGAAGCAACCTCGCGCAGCGGCAGTGCGCGTGTGACGATTACGCCCACGGGCAATTGGGAGCACTCTGCTTACCAGGCCGACAACCGGTTTATTATCGAAGTCAAGCGTGTGGTGGAAGATCCTAACCGTTTGGTGCGCCAGGGATTTGTGGGTGAGAAGCTGTCGCTGAACTTCCAGAACGTCGAGGTGCGCTCGGTATTGCAGGTGCTGGCGGACTTTACCGGCCTTAATATCATTACCAGTGATTCGGTCAGCGGCAATCTCACATTGCGCTTGAAAGATGTGCCGTGGGATCAGGCGCTCGACATTATCCTGCGCAGCAAGGGACTGGATTTACGCAAAGAGGGCAGCGTGGTGTGGATAGCGCCGCGCGACGAGTTGGCCACGCGCGAGAAGCTGGCGCTGGAATCGCGCTCGCAAATCTCTGATCTGGAGCCGACGCAAACCGAAAGCTTTCAAATGAATTATCAAAAGGCGTCCGACGTTCAGGTATTGCTCAATGGCGGTAGTTCTGGCGCTACCGCCTCCGCAGGCGCTGTATCAAGCCGTATCCTGTCTAAACGCGGCAGCGCGGCGATTGACGCCCGCACCAATCAAATATTTGTGCAGGACACGCCGTCTAAACTGGAGGAAGTGCGGCGGTTGATCCGTGCTGTGGATATCCCGGTGCGCCAGGTGATGATTGAGTCACGCATCGTGGAGGCGAGCGACACTTTTGGGCGAAATTTGGGTGTAAAGCTGGGTTATGTCGAAGACTACCGTCTTGGGGGGCAGGGTAGAGTTGGCCCGCAATTCGGCGCCGACTTGAGCACACTCGGGCAATTGAATGGCATCGTTGCGGGCACCCCTACCCTCGTGCCCGGGGGCCTCCAGGTCAACCTGCCGTCGGGCGGGATAGGCGGCACCGCTGCAGGGGCTTTTTCCGCGATGCTGTTTAATCAGTCACGTTCGCGCCTGCTGGCGCTGGAACTCTCTGCGCTGCAGGCCGATGGCAAAGGTAAAATCATCTCCAGCCCGCGCGTCATTACGGCGGACCAGAACGAGGCCACGATCGAGCAAGGCACTGAAATTCCCTATGAATCGGCGAGCTCCAGCGGCGCAACCACCATTGCGTTCAAAAAAGCGAGTCTGTCGCTGAAAGTGAAACCGCAGATCACACCGGACGACAACGTGATCATGAAGCTCAACATCAACAAGGACTCGCGCGGTACGGATACGAGGGCGGGACCTGCCATCGACACCAAGCAGGTCACCACCGAAGTGCTGGTTGAAAATGGCGGTACTTTGGTCATTGGCGGCATCTACACTCAGGACGAACGCTCTACCACCACCAAGATTCCCGTGCTCGGCGAGCTGCCGTATGTAGGCTTTCTGTTCAAGCAAAGCGTCAAATCGGATGAGCGTCGCGAACTGCTGATATTCATTACCCCAAAGATACTCAAGGACAACCTCAATTTGCGCCGGTAATCGCGCACACCACAAGGGTTTGAAGCGCGGCGTCTGCGGACGCCGCATTTTTTTGACGGCGTTGGCTTGCGCCCGGCCGCCGCCTCGCCCGCCGATTCGGCTAGAATTCAAGCATGTCGATATTGGATAACGCCCGCGCCCCGGACAGGGGTCACGCCAACATTTTTCTGGTCGGCCTTATGGGTTCAGGCAAAACTTCCGTGGGCAAAGTGCTGGCGCGTTTGCTGGGCAAGGAATTTATTGATTCGGATCACGAAATCGAACGTGCAACGGGTGTGCGAATTCGGGTTATATTCGAAATCGAAGGCGAAGCGGGGTTCCGCGCGCGTGAGCACAAGATGATCGCTGAACTGGTTGCGCGGGATAACGTGTTGCTGGCTACCGGCGGCGGTGCGGTGCTGGCTGAGGAAAATCGCGAGTTGCTTAAGGCGAATGGTTGCGTAATCTACCTGCGCGCGCCGGTGAGATCGTTGCTCAAACGCACGCAGCGCGACCGCAATCGGCCGCTGTTGCAAGTGCCTGATCCCGCTGTAAAATTGACAGCGATGTATGAGCAGCGCGACCCCTTATACCGTGAAGTAGCGCACCTGATCATCGATACCGGCAACCAGAGCGTGCGCGCGCTGGCGGCGCAAATTGAAGCGAAACTTAGAGCGCGCGCAACCGAATCCACCGTCGTAATTGGTTGATTATGCAAACATTAACTGTAAGCTTGGCGGACCGTAGTTACCCCATCCACATCGGCGCTGGACTATGCGCACAAACGCGGCTGATTCCCGAAAAGTTGCTGCAAGGCAAAGCGGTCGTAATCACCAACGAAACCGTGGCGCCACTCTATCTCGAGTCCGTGCTGAGCGCACTGCGCGCCAGCGGCGCCGAGTGCATCCCCATCGTCCTGCCCGATGGCGAGGCCTACAAGAGTTGGGAAACGCTGAACAAAATTTTCGACCAATTGCTGTCGCACCGGTGCGAGCGCAAAACACCGCTGATCGCACTGGGCGGGGGCGTGGTTGGCGATCTCACGGGTTTTGCCGCAGCCACCTACCAGCGTGGCGTGCCGTTCATCCAGATTCCCACCACGCTGCTGGCGCAAGTGGATTCTGCCGTCGGCGGCAAAACCGCGATCAACCATCCGCTCGGCAAGAACATGGTAGGCGCGTTTTATCAGCCGCAGGTGGTGATCGCAGACATGGACACGCTGCGCACCCTGCCGCCGCGCGAACTCGCTGCCGGGCTGGCGGAAACCATCAAATACGGCTTCATTCGTGACCCGGCGTTTCTCGAATGGCTCGAAAAAAACATTGAGCGCCTGAATGCCCGCGAGCCCGAAGCGCTGGCATACGCAGTGGAACGCTCGTGTCAGAACAAGGCCGAAGTCGTCGCCAATGACGAGCGTGAAACCGGCGAACGCGCCCTGCTCAATTTTGGTCACACCTTTGGTCACGCCATTGAAACCGGCATGGGCTATGGCGCCTGGCTGCATGGCGAAGCCGTCGCGGCGGGCATGGTAATGGCCGCGCGATTCTCGGAAAAACTGGGCTTGATCGGTAAGCCCGACGTGCAACGCGTAGTCGATATTTTGTTGCGTGCAAAACTCCCGGTAGACGCACCAGCGCTGGGCGCAGAGCGTTACCTCGACCTCATGGGCCACGACAAGAAAGTCGAAGGCGGCAAGATCAAATTCATCCTGCTGCGCAAGCCCGGCGAGGCCTACATCTGCGATCAATACGACAGCGCGGCGTTGGAAGCTGTGCTGTCCGCGCCGTCACCAGTCCGTGCTTGAAGTCGCACTCTATGCCGCGCAAGCAACGGCATCACGGGGGCGCGTGCATCGCGAACCCGCCGCACAGGGGCGCAGTGAGTATCAGCGCGACCGCGATCGTATTATCCATTCCACTGCATTTCGCCGGCTTGAATACAAGACGCAGGTGTTCGTTAATCACGAAGGCGATCTTTTCCGCACGCGCTTGACGCACAGCCTCGAAGTTGCGCAGATCGCCCGCTCCATCGCGCGCCAACTCCACCTCGACGAAGACCTCACCGAGGCCATCACCCTGGCGCATGACCTCGGCCATACGCCGTTTGGCCATGCCGGGCAGGATGCGCTCAATGCCTGCATGAAGCCCTACGGTGGCTTCGAACACAACCTGCAAAGCCTGCGCGTGGTCGATCATCTTGAGCAACGCTACGGCGGCTTTGACGGCCTTAACCTCACGTTTGAAACGCGCGAAGGCATCCTCAAGCATTGCTCGCGCAAGAACGCGCTGCAACTGGGCGCGGTAGCTGAGCGTTTTATGCAGCGGTGGCGTCCTTCGCTGGAGGCGCAACTGGTCAACCTTTCCGATGAACTCGCTTACAACAACCACGACGTCGATGACGGCCTGCGCTCGGGGCTGATAACCCTTGAGCAATTGTCCACGGTGCCAATTTTCCGCCGTCATCGCGAGCTCGCTCTCAAGGCGTTTCCCAAAATCAACGAGCGCCGTTTGATACACGAAACCGTTCGCCGCATGATCAGCACACTGGTATCCGATCTCACCCGCCAGAGCGCGGCCAACATCCGCGCACACGCGCCCAAATCGGTGAGTGACGTACGGCGCGCGCCGGCGCTGATCGCCTTTAGTGCGGACATCGAAAAACAACAACTGGCGCTAAAGCAGTTTCTACGCGTCAACCTCTACCAACACTACCGCGTGGCGCGAATGAGCAGCAAGGCGCGCCGCATCGTCACCGAGCTGTTCAACGCCCTGCTCGCCGAACCCAAGCTGTTGCCGCCCGATTTCCAGACCCGCGCGCGCGACGACAAACCGCGCGCAATCGCCGATTACATCGCCGGCATGACGGATCGCTACGCTATGTTGGAGCACCGGCGGTTGTTTGCGGTGGAGCAGGTTTGAGGATTTGGCATCGCAAGCTGTAAAGTTAATGCACGAAACCCCTCATCTTGCTGCATCCCTTTACCTTTTCGCCAACCCTGCGAGCGTGGTTTCGCTAAATGAACGGTTTTGAAACCTGACGCGCCGCCGCTAAGACGCTCCGTCGTGCCGTTCGAGCGCATGCTGCCAACCGAGCAGCTTCTCGTCAGCGGTCATGAGTGCCGCCCCATGCACCAGCGCGATCGCGACGATGAATCGATCGGCGGGGTCGCCAGGTAGGCCAGTCCGTCCAATACAATCACTTCAATCCGTTATTTGCTGTACTGTTCGATCTTGAACTAAGCCCCCGATTGGTATAAAGTTGCCCCTCTTGTCCGAGGATCCCGCCCTTTAGCCGTTACGTCCATGACCAGCCGCCAAAGCACAATGCAGGAAGATACCAATTTCAGGGTTCTTCGGCTTCTGCAGGAAAACCCCAACATGACCCAGCGCGAGCTAGCGCGGGCGCTGGGCATCAGCCTGGGTGGCGCCAACTACTGCTTGCAAGCCTTGCTAAACAAGGGATGGGTCAAGATACACAACTTTCGAAGCAGCGAACGTAAGCTGGCTTACGCCTACCTGCTTACGCCTGTGGGCATTGCGCAGAAGGCCGTTCTTACGGGCAGGTTTCTAAAGCGCAAGATGGAAGAATATGAGCAGCTGCGTGCGGAGATTGAAGGCTTGCAACAAGAATCTTCCAAAAGCACCGGCGAGACGACGGGCATCCCGTGAACAAAATAGCGCCCGTAATTCTTTGCGGCGGCTCGGGCACTCGCCTCTGGCCACTCTCGCGCGCGGGATTTCCCAAACAATTCCTCGTGCTGTGTGGCACTGACAGCCTGTTTCAGCAAGCGGTGGAACGAAGCAACAGCCTTGCCGCTGCCGACATTTCGGTGGGTGAGACTTTGGTGGTCACTAACGAAGAGCATCGTTTCCTGGCGCTGGATCAGCTTCGAGAACTGAAATCCATTTCGGCAACGCTGCTGCTTGAACCCGTGGCCCGCAACACGGCCCCCGCGCTGACACTGGCGGCGCTGCAAGCCACGGCAAACGGCGAAGATCCAATTCTCGTCGTTACCCCGGCGGATCAAACCATCACCGACACCGCGGCTTTCACGGCGGCGCTGCAAAAAAGTGTGCGTGTCGCTGCCGCTGGCGCAATCGTGATTCTTGGCATCACCCCGGATCGCCCGGAAACCGGTTACGGCTATATAGCAGTGCAGAGGGATGAAGCAGGACTGAGTGATGAAGCAGGACTAAGGGCTGAGGACTCAGGACTCAGTAACTTCTCAGCCCTAAGTCCTAAGCCCTCAGTCCTCAGTCCCGATCTTTCAGTCCTCAGTCCTGAAGTTAAGTCCTCAGCCCTTAGTCCTAAGTTCATCGTTGACCGCTTCGTTGAAAAGCCCGATGCGGCCACTGCCCAGCGTTACCTCGACGAAGGCGGCTACTACTGGAACGCCGGCATGTTCGTGCTCAAGGCTTCAGTCTGGATCGCCGCGCTAGAGCGCTTCCGCCCCGACATAGCCCAAGCCACCCGCACCGCCTGGAAAAAGCGTATCACAGACACTCAGTCCTCAGCCCTCAACCCTCAGTCCTGCTTCATCCGTCCCGACAAAACGGCGTTCGCAAACATCCGCAGCGAATCGATCGACTACGCAGTAATGGAGAATATCTCCAACGCAACCACTCAGCACTCAGCACTCAGCACTCAGCACTCGCTGTTAATGGTACCGCTCGCTGCCGGCTGGAATGACCTTGGCGCCTGGGATGCAGTTTGGCAAGTTGGCGGGAAAGACGCCAATGGCAATGTTACTCAGGGCGATACACTGATGGTCGGCACTACAAACACGCTTATTCACGCAACCAGCCGCTTGGTCAGCACTGTCGGCGTTAGTAACCTGGTCGTTGTCGAAACCCCGGACGCAGTTCTAGTAGCAGACCGCGCCCAAAGCCAAGACGTAAAAAAAATAGTAGAAGCCCTAACTAACTCAGTCCTCAGTCCTCAGCACTCAGCACTGCCATTAACGCACAGGAAAGTGCACCGTCCCTGGGGTTGGTACGACAGCATTGACGAACACGATCGCTTCAAGGTGAAGCGTATTCTGGTTAATCCCAAGGCCAGTCTCAGCCTGCAAAAGCATCACCACCGCGCCGAACACTGGGTCGTCGTCAAAGGCACCGCCAAGGTGACCTGTGGTGAAAAGACCATCCTGCTCACGGAAAACCAATCCACATATATACCGCTCGGTGAAACTCACCGTCTCGCGAA
The DNA here is from genome assembly GCA_945864585.1 of Bordetella parapertussis. Taxonomy (GTDB): domain Bacteria; phylum Pseudomonadota; class Gammaproteobacteria; order Burkholderiales; family SG8-41; genus UBA5216. The sequence goes on from CAMBCF010000022.1 coordinate 50,903, forward strand.
CCCGGGCACGATTCCGCTCGAAATCATTGAGGTGCAATCGGGCAGCTATCTGGGCGAGGATGATATTGTGCGGTTTGAAGACGCCTACGGCAGGGCGGAAGACTGAGTATGAGCGATCGTTCTGAAAAAAATTTCGTCATGCCGGACTTGATCCGGCATCCAGTTGGAAGGTTGTGATGGATTCCGTCGGTATAACAGGAGTCGAATTGTTGGAAGCACTTAATGGAACATGAAGAGCTGGTCTGCTGGTATGCCGTCTGCTGCAAACCGCGCCAGGAAGCGATAGCGGAAGAAAACCTCCTGCGCCAGGGCTTTCATGTCAATCTGCCGCGCATCCGGATAAGGCGACACCGGCGCGGACAGTGGATCGATGCCATCGAAGCACTATTCCCGCGTTACCTCTTCATCCGCATCGATCCCTACCGGTGCAACACTGCTCCGGTGCGTTCCACCCGTGGTGTAGTGGGGCTGGTGCGCTTCGGCGGGCAGCCGGCAGTGGTGCCGGACTGAGTGCGGTCATCCATTTTGATGTTCGGAGTTTCATGTATCTTGATGGTCGTTTCGTGCGGGATTGGAAATAGAAAACGCCGCCGACCATGAAGTCGACGGCGCTGGTCAGGGCGGCAGGGTAGATTAGAACGGTGGATTATCTG